>CBFGOB010000078.1:0-9495 GCA_965650215.1 uncultured bacterium
CAGGATCTCGTTGGCGAATTTCGTCATGCGCGCTTCGATGTAGCGTGGGGCCGCGGCACCATCACCCGTGAGCGTGTTGCCCCAGTTGCCCTGGGTGTCGATGAGCAGGTCCTTCTGGCCCAACTGGACGATGGCCGCACTGATCGAGGCATCGCCGTGCGGGTGGTAGTTCATCGTGTTGCCGACGATCCCCGCGACCTTGTTGTAGCGGCCGTCGTCGATCTCATCCATCGCATGCAGGATCCGGCGCTGCACCGGCTTGAGCCCGTCGTCGAGATGCGGCACGGCACGCTCGAGAATCACATAGCTGGCGTAGTCCAGGAAGTAGTCGGAATACATGGCGCCGAGCGTGGCGTGCTGGTCCGGATCGTGGGTCATCGTGGCGGATGCTTAAAGCGACCGGGCGGACGACGCAAGCACGGGCTGTAGCGATTGTGGCCGCGGGGTTTCGGCCAGCGGGGAACAGCGGTCCGGAATGATGGCGGATTGCCAAGAATGGAGCGGAATGAGTTGCCACGCGCGATTCTGCCGTCTTGGATTCTGATCAGCCCATGGCCGATTCCCCGACTTCTCCCAAGCCCAGTAAAGCCATCGTCTTCGCCCGCCGCAGCGGCAGCACGCTGTTTCTGTGGGCTTTGGTGGCCGCGGTCTTCCTCAGCCGCTGGACCTGGGCCTATCTGGGACTGCTGACACTGCTCGTCCTGATCGCGACCGTCGAGTATTTCCGCATGCTCAAAGCCGCGAAAGTCCCCTGCTTTCCGCTCTTCGGCTTCCTCTGTGCGCTTAGCTACTGCGTCGCGAGTTACCTGCCGGTGATGCACGGAGGTCCAGCCGCCCCGCACCTCGAACTCCTCGCGCTTTCGATTGTCACCATCGGGGCCTTCACCCTGCAACTGCGCCGATCGATCGAAGGCATCCGCTCGCTTCTGGCCGTTGCCGCCAACGTGCTGGGTTTCGCCTACATCGTCATCCTGTTCCAATTCGCCGCGCGCCTGCTCTTCTTGGTCCCGGATGCACTCACCGAAGCCGGCCGGATTTCCACCCCCGCCGCCTTCCTGCTGCTGTGGTTGATTGCGGTGACCAAATTCACCGACATGGGGGCTTACCTGACCGGTTCCCTGATCGGCCGCCACAAGATGATCCCCCACGTCAGCCCCGCGAAAACCTGGGAAGGCTTCGGGGGTGCGCTGGTCTTCGCCCAGCTGGCGGGCATCGGGCTCTTCCTCGCCTTTCCCGTCGAACTTGCCATTCTCGGCAACCTCGGCCATGTGGTGGCCCTCGGCTTGCTGCTGGCCGTCCTCGCGGTGATTGGCGACCTCGCGGAAAGCATCGTCAAACGATCCCTCGATGCCAAGGACTCCGGCCACATGCTGCCAGGCATCGGCGGCTCGCTCGACCTGATCGACAGCATCTGCTTCACCGCGCCGGCCCTGTTCTTCTACCTCACTTGGTTCCTGCTTCCCCACGCATGACCCCACCCCGCAAACGCCGTGTCATCCTGCTCGGCTCGACCGGGTCGATCGGCACCTCCACCCTCAAGGTCGCCCGCGACATGCCCGAGCATGTCGAAATCGTCGCGCTTGCAGCCCACGGCAAGATCCACCAACTGGCCGAGCAGGCAAAGGAAACCGGGGTGAAGCACGTGGCGATCTACGATGCCTCGAAAGTCGGCGAATTGCGCTCCCTCTTGCCCGCTGAGGTGACGATTTACAGCGGTGCCGAGGGTTTGCAGGAAATCTCCCGGCTACCTGAGGCGGACATCGCGCTGGTTGCCATCGTCGGCACCGCCGGGCTGCAGCCGGCACTCAGCGCGATCGAATCCGGCAAGGACCTGGCGATCGCTTCGAAGGAAATTCTCGTCATGGCCGGCGAGGTCATCACTGCGGCCGCACAGCGCCATGGCGTCCAACTCCTGCCGGTCGACAGCGAACACAACGCGATTTTCCAATGCCTCGACGGCCACCGCAATCCGGACGAAGTCTCTCGGCTCATTCTCACCGCTTCCGGCGGGCCCTTCCGCAAATGGCCGAAGGAACAACTTGCCAGTGCCACTCCTGAGCAGGCGCTCGCCCACCCGACCTGGAACATGGGCCCGAAAATCAGCATCGACTCGGCCACCTTGTTCAACAAAGGCCTCGAAATGATTGAAGCCCGCTGGCTGTTTGGCATCGGCATGGACCGGATCGACGTCGTCGTCCACCCGCAGAGCATCATCCATTCGATGGTCGAATTCCTCGACGGTTCGGTCCTTGCCCAGATGAGCCGCACCGACATGTGCTTTCCGATCCAATACGCGCTCACCTGGCCCAAGCGCCATCGCGGTGGACTCGAGGCACTCGACTTTCCGAGCCTCGGCAAACTCGAATTCGAAGCCCCGCGCGACGAGGACTTTCCCGCCCTGCAGCTCGCCCGCCGCGCCGGCCAGGAAGGCGGAACCTTGCCTGCCGTCCTCAATGCCGCCAACGAGGTTGCCGTCGACGCCTTCCGCTCCGGAACGCTTTCATTTCCAGGAATCTGGGAATGCGTCGCCTGCGTCATGCACGCCCACCGGCGCGAGGATTCGCCATCGCTGGACCGAATCCTCGCCGCCGACGATTGGGCCCGCAGCGCCGCCGCAGACTACTGCCGCGCCCACCCGCGCTGAGCCCGAGTGTTTCCCATGGCCGCCACCGATTCCCCCAGCCCCCGATCCGGAACCTGGTTCCTTTGCGCCATCGGCCTGTCACTGGCCTGCATCGGCGGCATCTTTGTCTGGCTGATGGCCCGCAGCGCCCTCCGCGCCCTCGACACCCGTCACTGGCCGGAAGTTTCCTGCGTCATCCTCCGCTCCGAAATCACCGAGCGCCAACACGATCCACAGTCACCCTTCGAATTCAGCCACCAGGTCACGTTCGGCTACACGTGGCAGGGCCACGCCCACACCAGCGACCGGCTCTCGCTGCGCGGCATTTCCTGGTCATCGAAACGCGAGCGCGCGGCCGCCAGCCAAAGCCGCTACCCCGTCGGTACCCGCATGCTCTGCCACGTCAATCCCCAGGACCCGAAAACGGCAGTCCTCCAGCCCGACTCGCTCGCTCCGGCCTATTCGATCTGGTTTCCCCTGCTCTTTGTGATCGGCGGTCTGGGGATGGCCTGGAGAGCTCTGAGAAGGCCTGCTTGAGGACAGCTCCCGCGTCCCGGATCCGGCCACTTTCACCGACAGAACGTCCTCCGCAAATCCAAGCATCCAGACTGCCTCCGGACCATGTTTTTGTTGCGTCCTCCTGAAATCGTGGGCTAGAATCACGCCCCCCCGCGATGCGCCTGCTTTGGCGTGTCCGAACCGCCTCCTCCAAGCTTTTCCGATACCTACCGAGATGAATCCAGACCGTGCCACCCTCAATTTTCTGAACAGTTTCCCCGAGGAAGCCCGCCAGCGCGGCGAAATGCTGCAAAAGGACGGCGCGGTCACCCAGATCTTCGGCAATCACCTCTTCATCCAAGGCCGCGTCGAAGACGAAACCGGCACCTTCCGCACCAGCCTCCGCTTGCAGGGCAACCGCTGGTTCGGCTCCTGCAATGCCGAGGACGACCTGATCTCCGGCGCCTGCCAGTATGCGACCATGATGGAGCGCATGCACCGCGGTGAAGACCTGCCGGAGTCGCCCAACGAGTTCGATGACACCCCGATCCTCGACATCATCGAGGACAAGCTCGGCCGCGAGCTCGACGACAAGGAAGCGGATTTCGTCACCAAGATCGAAAAACGCTACCGACGCTATGTCATCGAAGGCGAACTCCACGACCACGACATGGTCCGCATCAGCCCGCGCTGGGAGATTTCCACCTACGATGCCTTGGAACTCTGGCCGATGCCGCCCGGCGACATCCTCGAATTCTGGAACTACATCGCCTACGCGTTCTACAAACGCAAACTCGGCTACCCCGAGTTCATGAACGTCATCACCGATCTGGGCCATGTGCAGAAAAAAATGGCCGATTGGGAACAGGAACGCGAAGTCGCGGCCTGGTATGACCGCATCGAACAGGTCAACGAGCGCCCGCCGCAGGATGAACCGGTGACGATCCAGTTCCGCCTCGTCGCCACGATCAACGAGGCCCGTCTCGAAGCCAAGGAATCCAAGCATGGCAGCTGGACCCAGCTCCGCGAGAAAAACGACATCGAAGCCTACGTCAGCCTCTACCACGAAGGCGCGCTGCTGATGGACACCCAGAGCCAGACCCTCTGGGAGCACTTCCTTTCCTACTACCGCCAACAGGGCGACACCACCCTCGACTTCGACCAGGAGGAGTGCTGCCGCTTCATGAACCGGGTCTTCCGCCAGCCCGCACTCAAAGGCTACATCGTCAACCTCGATGAACGCGATTTCAAGGTCGTCGAGGACGCACTCAGCTGGGTCTGCGAGGATGATCCTTACGATTCGAACAGCTTCGCCCTGCAATTGATTACTGCCGCAGGCGAAAACGTTTCGCACTCGGTGCGCCTGCTTCCAGGCCGCAAGGAACTCTATCAGTCTGACGAAACCGTGTTCCCCGGCCCGCCACGCTGGCTCGAGGACACCGAGGTGATGCCCCGCTACCTCATCCCCAAACGCGTGATCGATTCTCTCGAAGGAGTCGAATTCCTCCGCAAGATCGGTGCCAGCCTGCCGGAGTCACTCAAGAAGCGCGTCATCGACCTCGAACTCAAACCGAAGTTCGAACTCAAGCTCGTCGCCGGTCTCACCGCCGCCGAAACCGAACACCTGGTCATCGACGTCACTGCGATCGAAACCAAGGGCCGACGCACCGAACGCCTTACCAAGGACGGCTGGGAGCTGGAGGAACAACAACCGGTCAAGGGCCGGCAGCTGCTCCGTTTCGCACGCGAGTCCCTCTACCCGGTCCCCTCCATCCTCGAGGAAATGGGCCTCACCTACGACGAGAAGCTCAATTCATTCAAATCCCGGATCACCAAGCAGTTCCCGGAGAAATTCGCGGAATGGATCCAGGCGATGCCAGCGGACATCGAACTCGATATCGACCTCCGCCTCAAATCGATCCTTTCCGACCCGGTCACCGCTGCCGTGCGCTTTGAAGTCATCGGCCAGGACATCGACTGGTTCGACCTGCGCATCGTCATCGACGTTCAGGGCGTCAACCTCTCGAAAGCACAAATCCGCCAGCTCGTTGCCGCACGCGGCGGCTACGTCCGCATGGAGGATGGCTCGTGGATGCGCCTGGAAATCAAGCTCGACGCCGACCAGCGCGAGGCGGTCACCCGTCTCGGACTCGATCCCTTCGACCTCTCCGGCGAAACCCACCGCATGCATGCCCTGCAGCTCGCCGACCCGAAAGCCGCCGAGGTGTTCGATCCGAAGGCTTGGGAACGCATCCAAAACCGCGCTGGCGACATCCAGCTGGAAGTCAACCCTGATGTGCCTGCCGGCCTCAACGCGACCCTCCGTCCTTACCAGATCGAAGGCTTCAAATTCCTCGCCTACCTGTCGACCAACCACTTCGGCGGCATCCTTGCCGATGACATGGGCCTCGGCAAAACCATCCAGTCACTGACCTACCTGCTCTGGCTCTTCGAAGAACATAAGAAAACCAAGGCACCGAAAATGCCGGCGCTGGTCGTCTGCCCGAAATCGGTGCTCGACGTCTGGTACAGCGAGGCAAAGAAGTTCACCCCGGACCTCAGCATCCGGATCCTGAAGAATCGCGACGACATCAACGTCGACGAAATCCAGAACCAACTCGACATTCTCGTGCTCAACTACGCACAGCTGCGGGTCTGCGGCGAGGAACTCAACGAGATCAAGTGGCTGACGATCATCCTCGACGAAGGCCAGCAGATCAAGAACCCGGATTCAAAGGCCGCGAAATGCGCCCGCGAACTCGATTCCAGAAACCGCCTGGTCCTCACCGGTACTCCGATCGAAAACCGCTTGCTCGACATGTGGTCGCTGATGGCCTTCGCGATGCCCGGCGTCCTCGGCTCGCGCGCTTACTTCAAGAAACGCTTCGACAAGCGCAAGGACCCGCTCAGCCAGAGCCGCCTTGCCTCCCGCCTCCGGCCCTTCCTGCTGCGCCGCACCAAACTTCAGGTCGCCCAAGACCTCCCGCCCCGGACCGAGGAGGAAGTCTATTCGAAGATGGAGGGCATCCAACTCGAACTCTACAAGGCCGAGCTCAAGCGCATCCAGAAAGCGCTGCTCGGACTCGACTCGGACGAGGCCGTGAAGAAGAACTCCTTTGCCATCCTCCAGGGGCTGATGCGTCTGCGCCAGATCTGCTGTCACCCGGGCCTCATCGACCCGAAATACCTCAAGGAGGAATCCGCGAAGATGGAGTCGCTGTTCTACCTCCTCGACCAGCTTTACGACGAAGGTCACAAGGTGCTGGTGTTCTCGCAATTCGTGTCGATGCTCGACCTGATCAAGGCCCGCCTCGAGCTCGAAAGCCGCCCGTACAACTACCTCACCGGCCAGACCAAGGACCGGAAAGGCGAAATCGAGAAGTTCCAAACCTGCAAGGACCCCTCGGTCTTCATGCTCTCGCTCAAGGCCGGTGGCTCGGGCCTCAACCTCACCTCGGCGTCCTACGTCATCCTCTACGATCCATGGTGGAACCCGGCCGTGGAAAACCAGGCCATCGACCGGACCCACCGGATCGGGCAGAAAAACAAGGTCATCGCATACCGCCTGCTCACCCGCGACACGGTCGAGGAAAAGATCCGGATCCTCCAGCACCAGAAAACCCAGCTCGTCACCAACGTGCTCGGCGACGAAGGCTTCGCCTCGAATCTCGGCCTGGACGATCTCCAGTTCATCCTCACCCACAACATCGACGAAGACGACGAGTTGAAGCCGGAGAAAAAGAAAAAGTAAGCGTCTCGCCGCCCAGTGCAAACCGACCCACAGCGGACCGCGGGGATCCTGATCCCCGTCTTCTCGACCCGGCACGACCACGACTTCGGCATCGGCGACACGCTCGGGCTGAAGCATTGGATCGACTGGGCCGCCCGCTACGGGGTGGGTTTCATCCAGCTGCTGCCGATCAACGAAAACGGCAGCGATGAAAGCCCCTACAGCGCGATTTCTTCGGTCGCCCTGGACCCGATCTATCTGACGCTCGATGCCGACGAAATCCCCTGGCTCACGCCTGCGGATTTCAGCCAGGCCCAACAGAAAGCCGCCGTCCTCCGCGATGCCCGGCAGGTCCAATATCCGAAAGTCCGCCAGCTCAAACGCAACTTGGTCGAACTCGCGTGGTCGCGCTTCGAGGACGCAGACACAGCCTTGTCGAAGGAATTCGCAAGCTTCAGGAAACGCGAAGCAAAGTGGCTCGACGATTACTGCCTTTTCCGCTTGCTGATGGAAACCCACGGAGAATCCGTCACCTGGGACGAATGGCCCGCATCCTGCCGGTCCCCGAAACAGGCGCGGGATTTCATCGCCCGCCTCCACAGACGCGATGCGGCGGCAACGGACTATCGCCTCGGATACTTCGCCTTCACCCAGTGGCTTTGCTTCCGCCAGTGGCGCAAGCTTCGCGCTCACGCCGATCAGGCCGGCGTCAAGCTCATGGGCGACCTGCCGATCGGTGTCTCGCGTCATTCCTGCGACGTGTTTTTCAACCGCGAGGATTTCGACCTCCGATGGTGCGGCGGAACTCCGCCCGAAGGCTACAATCCCCACAACCCCTTCATCCACCAATGGGGACAGAACTGGGGCATCCCCCTCTACCGTTGGGATGCCATGGAAGCAAACGGCTACCGGTGGTGGCATCAGCGGATCCGCCGGCTCACCGAGTTGTTCAGCATGTTCCGCCTCGACCATATCCTCGGCTTTTATCGGATCTATGCCTTTCCTTGGACGCCTTCGGAGAACCACCGTTTCGTCAACCTTTCCTCCTACGATGCCGCACACCTCACCGGCGGACTGCTGCCGCGCTGGTGGGAGCGCCCCGACGACACCCCCGCCCACCGTGAGGCAAACCACAAGGATGGCGACCGCAGGCTCAAGGCCATTCTATCGGAAATCATCGACCAGGAAGTCATCGCCGAAGACCTCGGCTGGTGCCCGGACTATGTGCGTCCCCATCTTGCCGAACTCGGCATCGCAGGCTTCAAGATCCCTCACTGGGACTGCGAGGCCTCAGGCCACCCCACCCCGCCACAGCAGTTCCACTACCATTCCTTCGCCGCCTATTCCACCCACGACCACGATCCGATCAACGCGGTTTGGAAAGCCTGTACCCGCACCATTTTGCAACACCAAACCGAAGGCCATGCCCACGATCAGGCGGCGGGTGCCTGCCATACGATCCGGATCCTCAGCGAATTTGCCGGAATCGAAATCAAGAACGACCAATCGCTGCCGGAATTCAGCGAATCGGTGCGCCTGCGGCTGATCAAGGCCCTGCTGTCCTCGAACTCGAAATACGTGGCGTTTGTCGTCACCGAACTCTTCAACCTCGATGACCGGATCAACGAGCCGGGACTCCACAGTGACCGCAACTGGACATTCCGGGTGCCCTGGACCGTGGCCCAGATGGAAGCGGATTCCCGCCTGCACGAGATCTGCCAGAAATTCAGCATCGCCATCGCCCTCAGCAAGCGGAACCCCTGAGGACCTCGCTCCGTCGAATCCCAGCTCCGCCGATTGACTTTTCTCCCCCCCCACTTCATATCCAAGCCATGTCCAACGCGCTTCCACCCAAGCCCCGCATCGTCGGTCCGAAAGTCCGGATCTGCATCGTGGCGGCGAAGTACAACGAAAAATTCACGGAAGCCCTGGTCGAAAACACGATTCAGGAACTCGGCGAACTGATCCCGCAGGCCCGCATCGACCTGATCCGCGTCCCCGGTGCCTTTGAAATTCCCGTCATGGCGGCCACGGTCTTGCGCCATGATCCTCCGGCCTGTGTCATCGCACTCGGAGTGATCATCCGCGGCTCAACCGAGCACGCTGACCTAGTCGGACAATCGGTAACCAACGCCCTCCAAACTCTCGCCATCGAATCACTGCGGCCGGTGATCCACGAAGTCCTGCTGGTCGACGATGAGAAGCAGGCCTATGCCCGCTGCATCGGCACCCAGCTCAACCGCGGACGCGAAGCGGCCCGCGCCGCCGTCACCATGATCGATGTCTGTCACGAGCTCGAACGCAGTACCCTCCGCAATCCGATTGTCAAAAAGCAGCCCTATGCCTAGCCGACGAGAAATCCGCGAAGCGGTGGTTCAGTTCCTTTACTGCGCCGACCTCGAAGGTGGAGCCGATCCATCCGCATTGAGGGGTGCTTTCTGGGACTTTGTCACGGAATCCGACCGCCGCAGTCTCCTGCTGGCCACGTTCCGCACCATCCATCACCTGGCCCACGGCCGCAGCGAACGGATCGTGGAATTCACGCAACGCCAGGAGGCGGCACTCAAGCTTCTCGCCGCATGGCCGGAAGCGGAAGCTCTCAAGTCTTCACTCACCCGCATCGCCAAACTGGAGTCGCAATGGA
>CBFGOB010000079.1:0-9454 GCA_965650215.1 uncultured bacterium
GCCCAAGCGGCCCCTCATCATTTCTGTCGTCAAGCCTCTTGCGGTGATTAAATTGCCCTCAATTCACCAGTCTCGACACCCCCGATCCTACCCTCTCCCCAAAGTCTTTTAGCAGCCCTCCCACGGCCGCCCCACACGCTCTAACACATTCCCGCCTCTTCCCCCATCTTATCCAAACCCTCCCCCTCGCTTTCTCCCATGAAACCCACACTTGCATTCCGCGCTTCTCTTCTTGGAGCTCTCGTTCTAACCGGCCAGCTTGCCTGGGCTCAGACCACTTACTATTGGGACTCGAACAGCACCACTGCGGGCTTTGGAAATACCGCCGGAACATGGGGTTCCAGTACGTTTTGGAGTACCAGCAGCGCAGGCACCGGCGCGACTGCCAACACCACCATCACCAGCGCTGACACGATCAATTTCGGCACCGCCACACTGAGCTATGGAACCAGCAACGTCGGAGTGGTTGCCGGTGGTGTGACCGTCGGCGGCATTGTCATGGGGGCTGGTCAAACCACAGCTATCAACTTGGGCACATCCGGAAACTCCGTCACGATCCACGGCGGCGGAATTACCAAGAACGCCGGCTCGGCTCAGTTGAGCGTGATCGGCCCGGTCATTCTCGGTGCCGCCCAGACATGGACCAACAATTCGACGACGAGCTTGCTGACTTCAAATAGCACCAACCTGATTAATACCGCCGGTTTTCAGCTGACCATTGATGGCACGGGCCACATGCGCTTTGGTACGGTGAACCAAACCCCTGCCAGCCTCACCGGTTCTGGGGCTTTGGTGAAAAACGGCAGCGGTTTGCTTGAAATCGGTGGCCAGAATAACGCCTACACCGGTAACATCACGATCAACGACGGCACCCTGAATTATGGGGATTACACTCAAGCCCTCGGCTCCGGCAACAATATCCAGATCACCAACGGGCTTCTGGAAGCGCGCTGGAATGGCGGCATCTCCCGAACCCAAGGCTCGGGTGCGGATCAGATCCAGATCACCGGCGGTGTCAGTGGCCTTGGCGGAGGGGGGTCTGCGGTAAGCTTCAATATCGGCAACATCACCTGGGGCAGCTCCACCTTCAATCCCACGGAATTCATCCTGCAATGCACTTCGTCAACAGCCACCCTGACGAACAACATCGACCTCAATGGAGCGACCCGCACGATTAGGTCCAACCGGGACTACATCGCGCTTTCAACCAATAGCACCGCCGGCAGCGGCATCTTTTCCGGCAATATCACCAACGGCACCGGAACCGCTGGCATCATCAAGACGGGCATCGGGCACCAGGTTTTCTCCGGCACCAACACCTACAACGGCAGCACTGCGGTCAACCAGGGCATGCTCACGGCCACCGCGACCACGGCTCTTCCCGGATGGAATTCATCCGGCATGATCTCCGTCGCCAGCGGCGCTACGATCGGCGTGCGCACGTCCGGATGGACGGCGGCAAATATCGATACCCTCCGCAGCAATGTCACTTGGGGTGGCAGCACCGCTGCCCTTGGCTTTGAAGTGACCACTGGCACCTTCACCTATGACAGCTCCGTCAGCGGAACGCATTCCATCATGAAATATGGCGCGGGCACGCTGAACCTTGATGGCGATCTCACCGCGTTGGGTGGTTCGATCATCCTCGCAGATGGCACGATTGGCCGTTCCTCAGGCAATCTTGTCACATCCGCAATTGAAGCGCGCCACGGCACCATCTCCGCCAACATTGGCGGCAGCACTGCGGTGACCAAAACCACTGCTGGGGTGCTTGTCCTTTCGGGTTCAAATAACTATTCCGGCGGATTCACGCTGAATGCCGGACAGGTCAACAACGTTGTGGGCACCTACACAGGTTTCGGGAGCGGACTATTCACCGTGAATGGCACGACTGGCAACCTGAGGCACACCGGCAACGTGGTGACCATTGCCAACAATGTAAGATTCAATGCCGGCAGCACGCTTAGCGTTGATCGGTCAGCCGGTGTTTCGCCGGTTGTGACCTGGCAGGGCGATGTGGAACTGGCTGGCAATGCAACCTTCAGTTCGGGTGGTTCCACCTCAGCGGTCACGAGCATCTTTGAGGGTGACATCAGCGGAGCCTTTACGCTCACTTACAATGCGACACGCACGAATGAAAACGTGCTGACCTTGTCGGGCAACAATACCTTCTCCGGCGGGTTCGTCACTTCGGGTGCCGGTGTACTCAATATCAACAGTGCCACGGCTCTCGGTACGGGTACCTTCACCCATGCTGGTGGCGGCAATCTCGATAATACCTCCGGCAATGCCATCACGCTCAGCAACAACAACGCTCAGAACTGGAACAGCAACTTCACCTTCGTCGGCTCGAATGATCTGAACCTGGGCACGGGGGCAGTGACGATAAATGGCACCCGTACGGTCACCGTCAACGGTGGCAGGCTGACAGTGGGCGGCAATATCTCGGGTGAGTTCGGTTTCGTCAAGGCAGGAGCCGGAACACTGACACTCAACGGCACGGGTAGTACTTTTGCAACCAATGCGGTCGCATCTATCAGTATTACGGGCGGCACACTTGAGGTTGCGAAGCTCTCCAACAAGGGGCAAGCAAGCAGCATCGGTAACGCAAATACCGACTACAGTTTGCGAATCGGCAATGGTGCGACCCTGCGCTACATCGGCACTGGGGATAGCACCGACTACAGGTTCCAATATGCGGGTGGTGGAACCGCCACGATCGAGTCCTCCGGATCGGGTGCATTGAATTTCACCAGCACTGCGACTCTCGGAGCAGCGTCCACAAACACGGCCCAAACTTTGATCCTTGGTGGAACAAACACAGGTAACAATTCCTTCAGCCAGCAACTCAGCAACAACGGAACCGGCGTTGTCAGTCTGACCAAGGAAGGTGCTGGCAAGTGGGTTCTTGCCAACACCACCAACAACTACACAGGAGCAACCACCGTTAATAATGGCATTCTTGAAGTAGGCGGCTCGGGAGCGCTTACTGGTACTTCGGGCGTTACCGTCAACGGCGGCGAATTCCGCTATAACTCCACCGCAGGACTCACGAGAAACGTGACTCTCAACGGCGGCACCTTCCGGTACAATTCCGCTACGGCCTACACGACCGGCACGCTTGACTTCACCAGCGGCACCTTGGCGGGCACAAACTGGAACGGTTCGCTCGACAACCAGACGATTGGTGCCAATCAGACCCTGGCCCCCGGCAACAGCCCGGGCACCGCGGCGACCGGCAGCCAGACCTGGGCGGCTGGAGGCACCTACCAGTGGGAGATCAACAGCACTTTGGGCACGGCGGGCGCCGATCCCGGTTGGGACCTGATCGACGGCACCGGCACCTTGAACATCACCGCGACCGCCGGCAACGAGTTCACCATCGACATCACCTCGCTGACCTTGGGCAACCTTGCGGGATTGGTCTCGGACTTCAACGAGGCCAGCAGCTACAGCTGGCTGATCGCGGAGTTTGCGACGATCAGCGGGTTCGACGCCACGGACTTCATCCTCGACGACACCAACTTTGCCAACACGTATACCGGCACTTTCGGTCTCCTCTTCACGGACGGGGTCACCGATCAGATCCACCTCACCTACACCGCCATCCCCGAGCCGGCCACGGCCTTGCTGGGTTGCCTCGGCCTGTTGTTGATCCTGCGTCGCCGCAGGTAAGATTTGTAGCGGCCCCGATCTGTCGGGGTCGCACTTCAGCGGTTCCGCGTCTGCGGGGCCGCCCTGCCCCGGGCGGGATTCCCCATCCCGCAGTCTGGATGGGGGCCGCCTGGGGCAGCCAAAGTGCGACGCCCATCCTTCTTCGCTCTCCGGAGGGACAAGTCAGAGCGACGCTACAATTCCCCGATCCATCTTCCTTTGGGTTTCTTCGCGACCTTTGCGGCTCTGCGGTCAACTTTTCCGCTGGCCTCCCCAGCCTGTCCAAAACGCCACAGGCATGGATGGAAAATCATTTCGACGGAGGATGGGGAAGGTGTAAATTCACCGACACGTCTGTTTCGCGACCCACAGCCGCGTGAGCAGACCAGTTTGCGGATATAAGGCTATTGAATCCTCGTTCCTGACGAAGGTCGATTTTCCTGAGTCCTCAGCTAGGTTCATTCCTGGACTTGTTTTGCTTTCCCCGGATTTCGCAACCCCAAAACGTTTCAACTACCCCCATGAAACCCAAGTTCACATTCCGCACGCAGCTTGATCGTGTCACTGGCATGCGCGCCCCAGTCGCCGGCCTCTGTCTGTTCGCTGCAGCCATGGCCTCACACGCCCAAACCAACGGCACATGGACGGCCAATGCCGCAGGCAACTGGAGCACCACGACCAACTGGTCCGGCGGCACCGTGGCGGATGGCATCGATGCGAATGTCTATCTCAGCAACGTCATCAATGCTGATCGAATCATTACTCTGGATAGCAACCGCAGCGTCGGCAACATCTACGCCCAGGATACCACCAACAACTACACGATATCCGGAAGCAACACGCTGACCCTTGATGTGACCAGCGGCCAGTCCATTCTGGATGTGGTCAGCGGTCGCACGTTGACGATCGGTACGGCCTTGGCCGTGAACGACGGGATCAGCAAAGCCGGCGCGGGAGCTGTGTCGATTACCGGAGCGGTATCGCTTGGTGCTGATCAGACATGGACCAACAACACCAGCGGTGCCGTTTCAAAAACCAACGCAAGCCTCCTCAGCAACAACGGCTTCCAGCTGACATTTTCGGGAACAGGGACATTCAACCTGGGAACCATCAACAATGCTACCGCGGTCTTGGCCGGATCGGGCGCATTGGTGAAGGAGGGTTCCGGGAGGCTCAATATCGGGGGGATCAACTCCGGTTTCAGCGGATCGGTGACGATCAATGGAGGCATCCTGCAGATGCACAACGATCCCGGCGGCCTGGGGAACGGCAACCTCACCCTCAACGGAGGCGTGCTTTCCAGTTATTGGGGGATGACCTATACCCGGACCTTGGGCACCGGTGCGGGCGCGGTCCAAATCCTTGGTGGGCAGAGTGGCTTTGCCGGTGCCGGAACCACCGGGCCGACATTCAATCTCGGCCCGGAACCACCGGGCCGACATTCAATCTCGGCAGCAGCGTCACATGGGGATCCGCCTATTTCCAGCCGACCAAATTCGTGTTGGGTGATGCGGGCACCTCCAATGCCGGCCAGACCACCTTCTCGAGCGGGATCGATCTCAACGGGGCTGCCCGCACGATCCTCGTGCCCTATGGTTCAAGTGCGACCGGCAACGTGTCCACGCTTTCCGGGATCATCAGCAACAGCACCGGCACTTCCGGTCTGATCAAGGAGGGTGGCGGTGCGCTGACGCTCAGCAACGCTTCGAACAGCTTCAATGGCGGCATCACCATCAACGGTGGAACGCTCACGTTCAGCAACCTGGGTGCGTGGGGTGGGACTGGAAAAGATGTCTCCTTTACCGGCAACGGCCGCTTGACCTCGTCGGCTGACGGCTACAGTGGCGGGGTGCTCTCCGTGGCGAGCGGCACGACGGCGACGATCACGGGCACGAACAGCATGGCATTCACATCCGTGACAGGCTCGGGAACATTGGTTGGCACCGCCGGCCAGAACAAGACTCTCAACATTGGTGACGCCAGCGCATTCACCGGCAATTTGGCGGTGGCTTATGCCATCAACAACGCCTCCGGCATTGGAACCCCTCACATCAGCTTTTCGAGCCTGAGCGACACAGCAGGTTCATGGATCCAGTTTTACAGAACGGGTGGCGGTACCGATTCCAACCAGAACGCACAGGTTGGTTTGGCCGGTAACAGCGGGCCGGTGACCTTCGACAACCGCCAGATCCAATTGCTGGCCAAAACGGGAGGCACCGGGCAGAACATGAGGGATATCGCGTTGTTGAACAACAATGCGACGGCTGCGAACAAATGGGTGATCAACACCGATCTGCTGAACACCTATGACCGCGATTTTAATTTCATCCTGGCGGGCAGCAATACGGGCGACAATGAGTTTGGGGGATCCATCGGCAACTCGACCTATGCGGGCACCTTCAGCAGTGGCACGGGTGTGCTCTCGTTCCAAAAGCAAGGCGCAGGAGCCTGGATCCTTTCCGGTGACAACACTTTCACCGGTGGCACCACGGTTGTTGCGGGCAGGCTCGAAATCGGCGGAGATGGCAGGCTGGGTGGCGGCACTTACAACGCCAACATCTCGATTGCATCCACTTCAGGCGGCAATTTGAAATTCAACAGCAGTGCGAACCAAACCCTGGGAGGCATCATCAGTGGTGCGGGCGCTTTGGTAAAAGACAATACCGGAACCCTGATCCTCACCGGTGACAACTCCTACACGGGAACGACCACCATCAATGGCGGCATTCTTGCGGTGAATGGCAGTGGTGACATCAACCAGAGCTCCGGCGTGATCCTCAATGGTGGTGAGTTCCGCTACAACTCCTCGGCTGCCTTTACGGGTGCTCTCACCTTCACCAGCGGCACGCTGTCCGGAACGAACTGGAACGGCTCACTCGACAACCAGACGATTGGCGCCAACCGGACTCTGGCCCCCGGCAACAGCCCGGGCACGGCCTTGACGGGCAGTCAGACCTGGGCGGGCGGCGGCAGCTACCAGTGGGAAATCAACAGCACCTTGGGTGCGGCGGGATCGGATCCTGGCTGGGACCTCATCAGCGGCACGGGCGCGCTCGGCATCACGGCAACCAGCCTGAGCAAGTTCACCATCGACATCACCTCCTTGACTCTGGCCAACCTCGCCGGCCTGGTGTCCGACTTCAATGATGCGAGCAGCTACAACTGGCTGATTGCCGACTTTGCCAGCATCACGGGCTTCAGCGCCGATGCCTTCACCCTGAACACTGCGAACTTCGACAACACTTTCACGGGTCTCTTTGGCATCGCGCTGGGCAACACCGGGACGATCGGCGGCGATTCGAGCCAGCTTTACCTCACCTACACCGCCATCCCCGAGCCCGCCACGGCACTGCTGGGTTGCCTGGGCCTGCTGCTGATTCTGCGTCGCAGAAGGTGATGTTTTTGTAGCGGCGGTCTATGACCGTCGCTGGATGACCGTCGCTGTCATTTGACTTCAAGCGTCGCCCGTCAGCGGACCCGCGTCTGCGGGACTGCCTTCATTCCTAGGCGGGATTCCCATCCCGCAGGCGGGATCGGGCGGCGGCCCCGCAGGCGGGACAGCCAAAGTGCGACGGTCACAGACCGCCGCTACAATTCCTCAATCCCCAAGTTCTTCCTTTGCGTCCCTTCGCGACCTTTGCGGCTCTGCGGTAGACTCTTCCGCTTTCCGACCTTGCAACCTGTGCGGTTTGGGATCAGGTTGGGGCGATGTCAGAGCTTCGGACTTTAAGCAAGATCGAGCAGGTGGCGGCCTTTTTGCGGGCGGAGTTGCTAGCGGGGCGTTGGAAGGACCGGATGCCGGGGAGGATGGAATTGGCGGCCGAATTGGATTTGAACGCGCGCACGGTGGAGGATGCGCTGCGTTTTCTGGAGAAAGAGGGTTTGCTGGTGCCTCAGGGGGCCGGAAGACGGCGCAAGATTGTGTTGCCGGAATTCGCGGACTCCGCAGCGAAGTCGCTCATCATCGGGGTGCTGTGTTATGAGCCGCAGGACCGGACCCTGCCCTACCACGTGGACATGGTCCACCGCCTTGAGGACAGCGGTCACCGGGTGCGGGTGGCGCAACCGACCATGAGCGAGGTGGGCATGGACCTGAAGCGCATCCAGCCGATCGTCGAGAATCACCCGGTGGATGCCTGGATTGTCCAAGGCGGGCCGCAGGCCGTTCTCAAATGGATGGCCGGGCGGTCGCAGCCGGTGATGGCGCAGTTCGGGAGGTTTTCCGATTTGCCGGTCGCCGGGTCCGGGGTGCGCAAAATCCCCGCGATGAAGCAAGCCGTGCAGCGGCTCTACGAGCTCGGTCATCGTCGGATCGTGATGATGGCTCGCGAGGAGCGTCGCAAGCCGTATCCGGCAGCTTTTGAGCAGGCGTTTTTGAACACCCTCGAGGGCTTGGGCATTGTGACCGGACGCTTTCACCTGCCCGATTGGAGCAACAATCCTGCAGGCTTTCACGCCTGCCTGGAGGACCTGTTCAAGCACACGCCGCCGACCGCGATGTTTTTGAGCGAGGCGTGCCTGTTTGTGGCCGCCCAGCAGCATCTGGCACGCATGGGGCTGGTCGCTCCCAGGGATGTGTCCCTGGTGTGCGATGACTTCGACGCATCGTTTTCCTGGTGTCAGCCGCAAATCGCGCACTTGTACTGGGACAGCCGGCCGGTGGTGGCGCGGATTGTCCGCTGGGCGGATCGGATTGCCCGCGGAGTGGTCGACCGCCGTCATCGCTACACCCTGGCGACATGGGTCGAAGGTGGTACCATCGGCCCGGCGAAGGGCTAGGCCCCCGGTAGGGACGCGTTTCCGACGCGTCCGTGGGGCAAGGCGGTGCAAACGCGACCGACCTTTCGGAATGTCCCTGCCGCTTGCAGCGGACCTTTCGGAAAAAGGTCCCTGCCTGGTTTTGCATAGGCGAGACCCAAAGGTCCCTGCCTGAAGAGGCGCTTGCCCTCCGTCATTGGGCGGCTTTGGTGGCCGTTGAGGCCGGCATTCCCGCCGAGCGTGCGGTCAGAGGGCCGTCGGTCTTGCGGCGGATCTGAGGCCTCTCATGCGGGAATTGGCGAATCGCGCCTTGCCAGAGCGGGCAAAACCATGCATCACCCCGCACCCTTGGCCGCTGGCCGAGCCAACTGACGCACCGCCCATGTCCCTGAAGATCCGCAACCTCGCCATCATTGCCCACGTTGACCATGGCAAAACCACCCTTGTCGACCAGCTGCTCAAAGCCGGCGGCACTTACCGCGACAACCAGGAAACCCAGGAGCGCGCGATGGACTCGATGGACCTCGAGCGCGAGAAGGGGATTACGATCAAGGCCAAGAACACGTCGATCCACTGGGAAGGTTACACGATCAACATCGTCGACACCCCGGGCCACGCCGACTTCGGCGCGGAAGTCGAGCGGGTGATGAAGATGGTCGACGGCGTGTTGCTGGTGGTGGACGCCTCCGGGGGGCCGCAGGCGCAGACGCGCTTCGTGCTGCGCAAGGCGATGCAGGAAGGGCTGAAGCCGATCGTGGTGATCAACAAGATCGACCGCCCGCTGGCCGATCCGCTGAAGGTGCACGACCAGGTGCTGGAGTTGTTCCTCGACCTGGATGCCGACGAGGACCAGTTCAACGCTCCGTTCGTCTATGGTTCGGCGCGCGACGGCTACTTCATGGATCATCCCGAGGATGCCCGCGAAAACTGCATTCCCTTGCTCAAGAAGATCGTCGAGCACATCCCCGAGCCCAAGGCCGATCCCGAAGCGCCGTTCTCGATGCTGGTGTCCAACATCGAGTGGGACGACAACTTCGATTTG
>CBFGOB010000080.1:0-9432 GCA_965650215.1 uncultured bacterium
AGGTCCATGTCCTCGGTGAGGGTGTCGTGCTCCCAGCCGCCGGCGTCGGTGATGCAGGATTTCCTCCAGATGCCGCCGGTGCCGTTGAAGGTGAAGAAGCGGCCCGAGCGGTTGCGCGCGGTTTGTTCGAGCTCGAGGTGTCCGTCGAGGAACATCGCCTGGATGCGGGTGAGCACGTTGAAGCTGCGGTTGAGGTGGCCCCAGCGGGTCTGGATGAGGCCGATCTTTTCATCCGTGAAGTAGTGGATGGTCTTTTCCAGCAGGTCAGGATTCGGCACGAAGTCGGCGTCGAGGATCAGGAGGTATTCGCCTTTGGCGCTGCGCGTGCCGTTTTCCAGTGCGCCTGCCTTGAAGCCGGTGCGGTCGCTGCGGTGGATGTGTTCGGCATCGAAGCCCTGGGCCTGGAGCCTGGCGATGCCCTGGCTGCAGATGGCGACGGTTTCGTCGGTCGAATCGTCGAGGAGCTGGATTTGCAGCTTGTCTTTCGGGTAGTCGAGTTTGGAGACCGATTCCAGCAGGCGGTCGACCACGTGCATTTCGTTGAAGACCGGAAGCTGCACGGTCACCATCGGCAGTTCGGTGAAGCGGCTTTGGGGTTCCGGGCGCTGGCGGATGTGCTTGAGGTAGAGGAAAACGATCGTGAGGCGGTGCGAGCCGTAGCCAGCGAGGCCGAGGAGCACAAGGATGTAGGAGGCGTACCAAAGGGGTGATGTCCAGTCCATGGGATGTGGGATGTGTCGGAAGTGTGGGGTGACGGTGGCGCTGAGGATCCGAGTGGGGGCGGCTGGCGGGTGAACCGGCTCGGCAAAAGAGGCGGGCGCCTCCAATGGATACGTGGAATGATGCGGGTTTCGTCACGAGACCCACAGGAGCGCCGGAGGCAAACAGGCGGGCGAGGGACTGTCAAGCCGCAAGCAGGAACAAAACAGGCCCCGGGGAGGGGCCTGTTCGGAGTGGATTTGGTGTCGTAACCCTTTGGCAATCATTCCCTTCGGTTGAGAGCCATCATCAGGAAATAGGCCAGTTGGGCCAGCGAACCGATGGCGGCAGCCACATAGGTCATGGCCGCCCAGAACAGGGCGTTTTTGGCTTTTTCCTGTTCGATGCTGACGGTGGTGCCGCTGTGGCTCAGCCAGGCCAGGGCGCGCTTGCTGGCGTCGAATTCGACCGGCAGGGTGATGATCGAGAAGAGGGTGGTGACGGCGAACAAGGCGACCCAGACCCAGATCATGGTCGGGCTGCCCATGACGGCGAGGCCCATGAAACCGGCGATCATGATGTAGTTGAGCAGGTTGCTGGCGATCTCGACGGCAGGCACCATTTTCGAGCGGAGCTGCAGCCAGGCATAGGCTTGCTGGTGCTGGAGCGCATGGCCGCACTCGTGGGCGGCCACTGCGGCGGCGGCTACCGAGTTCTGGTAGTAGACCATTTCGCTGAGGTTGACTGTTTTGTTGGCCGGATTGTAGTGGTCGGTGAGTTGGCCTTTGACGCTGACGACCCTGACGTCGTGGATGCCATTTTCGCGCAGCATGCGTTCGGCGATCTGGGCGCCGGTGTAGGCGATCGGGATTTCCGAGTATTCGCGGAAGCGGCGCTTGAGTGTGCTGCTGATCAGAATGCTGGCGAGGAAGGTGGCGCCAATGATGATCCAGTAGGTGAGGTCGATGCCATAGACCGGCATGGCGGCAATGCCTTGTGACATTGGGGAGAAGTCGAGGTTCATGGCGGGAAAAATAGGTGGCCTTGCCGCTTCTGCAACCGAAAGCGCATTGGAAAATCCGTTGCGGTTTCTACCGAGCTGCCGGGTAATCAGCGGCTCCGCTCAAGGTGCACTGCCACGAAATCGGTGTTCGGCAGGATTTGCTTTTCGACGGTGACGGCCACCTTCCGGAGCGGGTGGCTGCGCAGCAGGAGGTCAGCGATCTCCGTGGCCAGCGTTTCGATGAGCCGTCGGGGCCTGGATGCGGCGAGTGACTCGACGTCCCCGGCCACCTGCTGGTAGTCGATCGTGTGTTCAATCCGGTCGGCGAGGCCGTCAAACCCCTGCGAGGGCACGAGCTTGAGCGTCACCCAGAGCGCCTGTGCGTCCGCCCGTTCCTCCTCCGGAACCCCGATGCGGGTGCTGACTTTCAGGCGCCGGATTTCGATCGTGTCAGGGTTGTGGGACATGGGGAATGAGGCAGTGGCCGATGGCGTATTCCAGCAGGCAGCGCGTCGGGTGGTTGAGTTCGAGTATCAGGGCATCGGCGGGCGTGAGCCAGCGGAATTCCTCGGCCTCATCGTTGAGTGTGACCTCATGGGAGCCGGCCCGGGCGACGTAATTGAGCAGGATGAAGTGCTCCGGACGCATGAATTCGGGCGAGTGGATGCTGTCCTGGACGAGGGCGAAGCGGATGTCCTCGATCGCAAGGCCGGTTTCTTCGCGGATCTCACGCTTGAGGGCGTCGATCGAGGCTTCGCCGAGGTGGATTTTGCCTCCCGGGATGCCCCAGCGGCCGCTCCATTTGTGGGTGCGGATCAGGAGCAGCTTGCCGCAGCCGTCATGGATCAGCGCTCCGACCGTCGGAATCGGCCGGGGCTGTCTCGGGGATTCCCTGCTGAACATCGCCTCGAGGATCTTCAGGTCGCGGACGGTGATGTCCGGCCGTGCCGACGCCAGGACCTCGGGGTGGTTGTATCCGGTGAGGACCGCAATTGACGCGATGCCGCCGTGGCGTGCGGTTTCGACATCGTGGGTCATGTCGCCGACAAAAGCGGTTTCGGCGGGATCCAGGCCGTGGGTGCGGAGGATGTGGTGGATCAATTCGCGCTTGTCGACGACGCCCGAGTAGGTGGCTTCGAAGTGGTGGCGCAGGCCGAATTCGTCGAGTTGCCGCTCGAAGGCGCCAGGATCCATTGAAGTAAGGACGAAGCTGCGGATCCCCAGTTGGCGGCACCGTTCGAGCTTCTCGCGTGCGTGTGGCAGCACCGTGACCTTCGACTCGGCGCGGTCGAATGCGGGGCGGAAGTGGGCTTCGAGTTCCTCCAGTGGCACGTCCGGCAGCAGTTCCTGATAGAAATCCCGGTATGGAAGCCGGAAATGCCGGCGGAACGACTCGCGGTCGAGAGGGGCGATTTGATAGCGCGCGAGCACTGCGTTGGTGGCCTCAATCACCGGGCCCAGATCGTCCACGAGGGTGCCGGACCAGTCGAAAATCAGGTTGCGGAACATCGTCTTAGCCGTGGGAGAATGTGATCGAGCGGATCCGGTCCTTGCCCAGCCTGGACTGGATCCGTTCCAGCAGCATGGGTTTCATCTGCTCGAGGTGAAAGCGCATCGCGGGCTGGTTGACGCGGAGGACGAGCTGACCGTTTTTCACCGAAAGCGGTGCGGAGTGTTTGGCGACGAAGTCGCCTGCGAGTTCCTTCCATGCGCCGCGGACCTCGTCTTCGTGCAAGCCGTCCTCGGCACCGCTGGCGCGGAGGATGGCGCTGATGAAATCCTGCGCGCGGTGGATTCCGGCGCCGAGATCTGGTGCTTCGTCACAACCGCGCCACTCCCTGAGAATCGCTTCACGGATCCCATCGGGGCGCGGGTGCCGTTTCATGGCCGCTGGCGAGTCTTACTCGTCGCCGTCGTCGCCGATCGCTTCGACCGGGCAGCCTTCGAGGGCTTCCATGCACTGCGCGGTTTCCTCGTCGTTCTCGGGTTGCTTGAACACGTAGGAATACCCCTCGTCATCGGACCGCTTGAAGTTGTTTGGTGCGGTTTCACGGCAGAGGTCGCAATCGATGCACTGGCTGTCGACATAGAACTTGCCGCTGATGTTTTCCGAGTTTTTGTCTTCGCGATCTGCCATGGTTTTGATGGGGTGGATTAACGGGTTCTTGGATGACTTGGCGGGCCCGTTGATGCAATCCGATTTTTCATAAATTGGCACTTTGTCATTCGCACTGGCCAAGTCGGGAATCCCTTCGTAAACAAGGCTTGTTCACCATGACTGCCGCGCAAGGACCATCCCCCGAAGATCCACCGAAACCGTTCGTGGCGGGGCTTTCCGCCCGCTCCAGCGAGCCTGAGGACGACGAAGGGTTTTGGGACCTGGATGGCGGGGAATTTCCCGGCGCTCCCGGGCCGGATCCGGAGGCCGCTGCGCCGGACTTGCCGTCTGCGCCCTTCGCGAAAGGTGAGGCCCCGGAGGTGCTTGCGACACCTGATTTCACGTTTGCGCCCCTGGAGCCGAGGGAGCTGCGGGCGGACGAGCGGTCGCTCGTCCAGACCGATGTGCCTCACGAGCCGCTGGGAGGCAAGGCATCCCGGGATGTCCTGCTGCCACGCAGCGATGATGCCTTTGCGGAGTTGGAGCCGGGGGATTTTGCGGCGGTGACGGCTGAGGTGCAGGCGCCTGCGGAGGAAGCACCGCCGGCCGCGGAGCCGGAGGTTCCGGTGCCTGACGGGCTTTCCGGGCCCGCAGTGGCGGAAGCCCCGGTTTTTGCGATGGGCGAGGCCCCGTCCCCAGCGGCCGAGGAAGCAGCGCCGCCCGCCGGCTTTGCCCAAGAGACCCTGCGCCCGCAGTCGGTGCCGCCACGGGTGGTGGATCTGCCCAAAGTTCTCCACGATTGGACCGGCGGATTTTCCTGGGTGGAGAAGGCCTGGATGCTGGCTACCCTCGTCCTTCTGGGGGGCTTTGCAGCCCTGATGTTTTTTCCTGCGATCGGATCGCTTCCTGATGAAAAGAAGCGCGCCGGCATCGAGGACTTCCCGAAGCAGGGCAAGCATCTGACCGTGAAATCCGCCCGCACCTACTGGAGGGAGCCGGTGGAGGAAGGGCCGGAGGCGGACGTGTTCAAACGCGGCACAGCCTTGCTTCCGGCCATTGAGATGGAAGTCGAGGGCGGGTCCGCCGCATTGCGGATCCTGTTCCGCGGCGAGGATGGCGCGGTGATCGGCGACTCCGTGACGCGCGACGTCAAGGGCGGCGAACTCGTCAAGGTTGCGGGCACCGAGGGATTTCCCGAAGTCGGCATGCACGCGGCCTATCGTACCGGACAGATCCGGCCGTGGATGGTGCAAGTTTACGAGGCGGAACCGGGAAGCGCGCAGATCGATGACTTTGTCCTGATCTTTGAAATGGATATGTCCGCACGGCTCAAATAACCTTACCACCGATGTCCGAAAAAGAAGTGACCCCCTTGGTGCCCCGTGAAGGCTGGCACGTGATGCATTTGTTCTATCAGGTCGATCACGCCCAGTGGGCGCTTTACGGGGATGACGAGCAGCGCCAGGGCAAGACCAGGCTCACCGAGCTCGTGCAGGAGATCCGCGCGACCCCGGACACCCACTTGCTGATTTTTTCGGTGGCGACGCCGAAGGCCGACCTGGGATTCATGCTGCTGACCCCCGACCTCCAGGTGGCGAATGCCTATGAGAAGCAGCTTACGCTGTCCCTTGGTCCCGAGATCCTGACACCGGTTTATTCGTATCTCTCGCAAACCGAGAGTTCCGAATACACGACCACTTCCGAGCAGTATGCGAAGGAAACCCTGATTGGGGAGAAGGGGCTCGTGGAGGGGTCGGAAGAGTTCAACGCCGCCATGAAGGAGTTCGAGGTGCGCATGGAACACTACCTCAAGCACCGGCTCTATCCGGTGCTGCCCGACTGGCCGGTGATCTGTTTCTACCCGATGTCGAAGCGCCGTAGCGGCAACGACAACTGGTATTCGCTGGATTTCGAGGCGCGCAAGAAGCTCATGGCGGGTCATGCCCGGGTTGGAAGGGCATATTCCGGGCGGATCCTGCAGCTGATCACCGGGTCGACCGGCCTCGATGAACACGAGTGGGGGGTGACCCTGCTGGCCAAGGACACGATCGACATCAAGGCGATCGTTTACGAAATGCGCTTCGACGAGGTGTCCGCACGCTATGCCGAGTTCGGTGACTTCACCATTGGCATGCAGCTGCCGCTGGATGTGCTGTTCCGCCGGATTTGTCTGTAGACTGGGTTTGTCTCCAGATTCCATTCAGGATTGGCAAGGTCATGTTGACAAAATGACCGGGAGTGTGGGCTCGTTCACACTTGGAAGCGGTCGTTTTGTCCAAACGACCCTGCCGTTGGATTCGTTTTTACATCAACTTGCTGCGCAGCAGTTCCGTCACCTGTTTGGGATTCGGCTTGGTGGCGGCGGCCTTCATCACCTGGCCGGTGAGGAAGTTGAGGAGCTTTTCGTTGCCGGCCTTGACGGCTTCGACTTCGGCGGGGTTGCTGGCGATGGCCTGGTCGACCAGGGTTTCGATTTCGCCGGCGTCGGTTTTCTTGAAGCCGAGTTGGTCGGCGATGGCCTGTGGCGATTGCCCCGGTTGCTGATAGAGGACGGCGAAGACCTCGTTGGCCTGGTTCGAGGCCAGCGTTCCGTCTTCGACGAGCAGTAGCAATTCGCGGAGTTTTTGCGGTTCGACCGGACAGGCATCGATGCCGATCCCTTGCTCGTTGAGTTTGCCGAGCAGGTTGTTGATGATGAAGTTGGCGGCCTTTTTGCCCGGGATCGATGGCGCGAGTGTGGCTTCGAAGTAAGCCGCCAGGTGGCGGTCGGAGGAAAGGACCGAAGCATCGTAGCCGGTCACGCCGAAATCGCGCTCGAAGCGGGCGGCAAGTTCGTGCGGACGCTCGGGCATCAGCGGGCGCACCTTGGCCAGCAGGGGGGCGGTGCGGATCGGCAGGAGGTCGGGGCAGGTGAAGTAGCGGTAGTCGTGCGCGTCCTCCTTGGTGCGCATCAGCTGGGTTTCGCCGCGGGCATCGTCCCAGCGGCGGGTCGACTGGATCTGCGGGATGCCCTGGTCGAGCTCGGTCGACTGGCGCCCGATTTCAAAATGGATGGCCCGGCGGATGGCGGAGATCGAGTTGAGGTTCTTGAGTTCGACCTTGGCACCGAGCGGATCACTGGCGTTTTTGCGCAGCGAGATGTTCACGTCGCAGCGCAGCTGGCCCTTTTCCATGTCGGCATCCGAGACGTTTGCCTGTTGCATGATCATTTGCAGCGAGCGCAGGTAGGCGAAGGCCTCCTCGGCGGACTCCAGATCGGGCTCCGAGACGATTTCCATCAGCGGGGTGCCGGCGCGGTTGAAGTCGATGAGCGAGCTGTTGCCGAGGTGGGTGGATTTGGCGACGTCCTCCTCGAGGTGGATGCGGTTGAGGCGCACGACCTTGCCTGGCTTGGCGATCCGCTTGCGGTGGTCGGTCGGGTAGCAGTGGTCGTAGAGCGGCACGCCCCCGCCGATGCAGAGCGGCAGGTCCATCTGCGTGGTCTGATAGTTCTTCGGCATGTCCGGATAGAAATAGTTCTTCCGGTCCCATCGGGAGATTTCGGGCGACGAGCAGTCGATCATCAGCCCGGCCAGCAGGGTCTTTTCGATCGCTTCCTGGTTGAGCACCGGCAGGGCGCCTGGCAAGCCGAGGCAGACCGGGCAGGTGTGGGTGTTGGGGGTGTCGCCGAAGGAGGTCTCGCAGGCGCAGAACATCTTGGTGCGCGTGTTGACCTGGCAGTGGACTTCGAGGCCGATGGTGACGAGGTAACTCATTGAATATGGAAGATGGAGTCTGGGAAATTGGCGTTCAGGGCGTGACTTCGAGGTCGGCGATGAGTTTGCGGACTTTGGGGTCTTCGAGGGCCTTGGTGATGACCGGGTGCCGCAGGAGAGTGCCGAATTTCTGCTGGCGGGCAAGTTCCCGGAGTGCCGGATCGTCCACAATGATCGCCCGGGGGATCGGTTTGCCGGTGGCGGGGTCGATTTCCGGTTCCGGTTGGGGTTTCGATTGGAGGGTGACCCATTTGGCCAGCCTGAGCCGGGATGGGTCGGCCAGCGGGTCGAGGGTTTTCAACCAGTCTTTGGGCACGGTTTTTTCGATGCTGACCTTGAGTGTTTGGAGATAGGGTGCGCGGCCGGGGCCGCTGCCTTCCCGGGCCTGGCGCGCAAAGTCGCGCAATTCCTGAACGGAGGCCGTGTGGTGGACAAAGCCGACGCCAATCGCCAGCAGGATCAGGGTCGGAATCAGGGCGATCCCGAGGAGTACGACGACCTTGAAAAGGGAGGCCCCGCTTTTCTCGGGGAGCTCGTCCGTCTCATCGCCGAAGGGGCGGCGGATCCAGCGCAGGACGAGGCGGATGGCGACAAAGGTCAGCACAAAGACCGCGACCGGCAGGCCGGTGGTGATCAGGCCGAAGGATTTGCCGAACCAGTCGACCGAGAGGGCGGGGGCGGCTTGCCAAGTGAGGAAGGCGAGCCATGCGCTCACGCCGAGGACGGCGGTTCCGATCAGGACCCGGGCGATTCCGCGCAGCATCACATACACCGCGCAAAGTGCGAAGATCGCCAGCGCGGCGGTGCCGAGGCTGAGGTTGGAAAGCGAGTCCATGCGGGAGGTTGGGCGTGCGGTGAGGCCGCCGTGCCCGGTTATGGGATCATGCGCTGGCGAAGCAGGTGGTCGGTGAGGACCAGGGTGGCCATCGCTTCGACGATCGGGACGGCGCGCGGCAGGACGCAGGCGTCGTGGCGGCCTTTGCCGGCCAGTTCGGTGTTTTCGCCGGTGTCGGTGACCGTTTCCTGCGGGGTCATGATCGTGGCGGTCGGCTTGAACGCGACGCGGAAGAAGATCGCTTCGCCATTGCTGATTCCTCCCTGCACGCCGCCGGAGCGGTTGCTGGTGGTGCGGACCTTGCCATCGACCATCCGGTAGGGGTCATTGTGCTCGCGGCCGGTGAGCAGGGTGCCACCGAAGCCGGAGCCGATTTCGAAGCCCTTGGTCGCGGGGATCGACAGCATTGCTTTCGCGAGGTCGGCCTCGAGCTTGTCGAAGATCGGCTCGCCAAGCCCCGGCGGGCAGTTGCGGATGACGCATTCGATCACGCCGCCGACCGAATTGCCATCGGAGCGGATTTGCTTGATGCGTTCGATCATGGTGGCGGCCATCGCCGGATCGCCGGTGCGCACGATGTTGGACTCGATGGTTTCCGCGCTCACCGTGATTGGATCGACTTCGGCGTTGAGGTCCTGGATCGATTTGACCCAGGCGAGGATTTCGATACCGGGTTGCAGCGTGGCGAGGACCTGTTTGGCGACTGCGGCGGCGGCGACGCGCCCGATGGTTTCGCGGGCGGAGGCGCGTCCGCCGCCGGAAGGCGCGCGGATGCCGTACTTGGCGTCGTAGGTGTAGTCGGCGTGGCTTGGGCGGTATTTGACCGCCATTTCGTCATAGGAACCCGGGCGTTGGTCGGTGTTGCGCACGAGGATTGAGATTGGCGTGCCGAGGGTTTGTCCGTCGTGGGTGCCCGAGAGGATTTCGGCGTGGTCGGCCTCCTTGCGCGGGGTGACAATTTCCGACTGGCCCGGCCGGCGGCGGTCGAGTTCGTGTTGGATCTGGGCTTGGGTCAGCGGAATGCGCGGCGGGCAGCCGTCGA
>CBFGOB010000081.1:0-9403 GCA_965650215.1 uncultured bacterium
GCGGGTGCTTTCCGACGCGCCGGCGGCGGTGTTCCGTGTGCCGTTCTATCAGGGCGCGAAGAGCCTCGAGAAGGAACTCACCCGCGAGGGCCTGGAGCGTCTCGCGGCGCCGTGGATTGCCAGGACCTTGCGGCATTGCCGTCAGGCGATGGCGGCGGCGAACCTCGAGGTGGCCGATCTGGATGCGGTGGTCTTGGTCGGCGGCAGCACGCGGATGCCGGCGGTGCGGAACGCGGTGGCCGGGTGGCTGGGGCGGGAGCCCGACATTTCCCAGCACCCGGATGAGGCGGTGGCCTTGGGTGCCACAATCCAGGCCGGGGTGATGAGCGGGGCGATGCGGCAGATGGTGCTGCTGGATGTGACGCCGCTGAGCCTGGGGCTCGAGACGTTTGGCGGCCTGATGAACGTCCTGATTCCGCGCAACACCACGATCCCCTGCAAGGTGGGTGAGATGTTCACCAACGCCGCCGACGGCCAGTCGGAGATGATCGTCAAGGTCTTGCAGGGCGAACGCGAAATGGCGCGCGACAACTGGGCGCTGGGTGACTTCAAGGTGGCCTTTGATCCGATGCCCAAGGGCCAGGCGCGGGTGGGCGTGCAGTTCCGGATTGATGAGAATGGGATCCTCGAGGTGCTCGCCAGGGATGTCGCGAGCGGCCGCGACACGGTGCTTCGCCTGGGAAATGCGGCGGTCAATGTCGATGATGAAGCGGTCGAGCGGATGGTCAGCGAGTCGGTCGAGCATGCCTTCGAGGACATGGCCGAGCGGGTGTTCACCGAGGCACGCCTCAAGGCCGAGGAATTGCTGCCGGCAGTCGAAATGGTGATGGCTCAGGGCTTGGCCACCGAGGAGGAGCGGGAACAAATCGGGCAGGCGGTCGGGCAGGTGCGCAAGGCGCTCGCCGATGGGGCGGCCAATCCGCTCAAGCTGGCGGTCCAGCGCCTGGATGCGGCGACCGAGGCCTTGGCCGCGCGTCTGGTCGAGAAGGCCATGGATGAGGCCCTGGAGCGCAGCTTGTCCGCAGATTAAGGCTTTCCCCGCTTGTGGCGATCCATGTAGCATCCGCTGTCCTGGTTTTCAGATCCCTTTATGAGCTCCTCCGGCACCCCAGAGTCCCGCAACCCCGCTCCCGAGCCGTCTCCGGAAGACGCTTGGGGCGATGCCTTGCAGTTGGTGCGCGACGAGGCTGGCGGCGCCACGGTCCTGCCGGCCAGGCGCGAGCTGAAGGAGAAGTCGACCCTGACCGTCATCGAGGCGTCCGGCTTGCAGCCGGAGCTCAGCGAGATGCCGGACTCGATCGATGAAGCGGTGCCGGTGGCCAAGCTCAAGGTGCGGGAGATCATCGGCCTCAAGCTTCGCGAGCTGCGGCCGAAGAAGCCCGAGATTGAAAAAATGCCGCGCAAGGACGCCGTGCATTCCGAGGCGGTTGTCGAGCGCTGGGAGATCGAGGGCAAGGAGTGGTCGCAGACCCAATCGTTTTCGGTCAAGTGGGCGGCGGGGATCACCGTCGGCGTCATCGCCCTCATTCTCATCGGTCTGGCCTTGCTGCCGTGGATCAATCGCCGCAATGCCACGCCGTCGAGCCTGGCGATTGCCGAGCAGGTGTATGAGGCCGAGCTGGAGGCCCGCGATGCGGTGATGGAATCGATGGTCCTGCGCCAGGACGAGGCGATGTCGATGTTCCGCGCCTTTGCTTCCGCGCAGGTGGTGGATGATGTGATGCTGATGCTCAGGGACCCGGGCAAGGTCGAGCCGCTGGTGAGGCAGAAAGGGGTCAAGCCCTTCGTGCCCGCGGGTTGGGCGCCTGCCGACGACAGCGAGTGGATGATCAAGACCCGCCACGGCAAGGTCTATGGGGTGCTGAGCGGCATGCTGCCGGACTATCAGAACTACGATGCCTTTTTCGTCCTGCAGGACGAGCAGTTGCTGATGGATTGGAAGGCGACCACCGCCTACAGCACGGCGAGCTTTGCGGAGATGTACAAGGGCACGGGCGACACCAGCGAGATCCGCGGGATCTTGTCGCCCGGGGTCTTCTACACGATGTCCTTTCCGGAAACCGAATACCAATGCTACCAGCTGATGTCACCCAACGGCATGGATGTCGTCTGGGGATACGTGAAGCTCAGAACCGAACTGGCGGTCGCGGTCGGCCGCCTGTTCATCGGCGGCGGCATCGTCCAGCAACAGGTCAAGCCGGTGAAGGTGACGGTGAAGCTCAGGCGCGGCGCGGCGGATTCCCTCGGCAACCAGTGGTTGATCGAGGATCTGCTTGATGAGGACTGGATCGCATTTCCAGAAAGGAAGCAACCGTGAGCGGCGACGGGTCATACTGGCATCATTGCGGGCGCTGCGGCGCGCTGTTTCTGGCTCCGATGGAGCATGAGGAGGAACGGACGTGCTCAGTCTGCGGGCTTGACCCTGCGCCCGGCATTGTCGACCCCGTGACTCCCTTGAGGCCGGACCGCAACCAGGTGTCGATGGTCACGCTCACGCAACCGACGGTGCCGCGCGCGCGGCATCATGACGGCAAGCGCATGGTCCTCTTCAAGGTGATTGCGGCCTGGCTGCTGCTGGTACTTTGCATCGTGCTGCTGGCGCAGTGGATGTGGGGGGATGATCCGGTGTCGAAGACGGTGGTTCCGCAGGAGGAAAATGTGGAGACCGACGCGGCGAAAGCCGAGCAGGACCGGAGCCTGCTCGAGGCGGCCCTGCCCGAATGCCGCAGCGTGCTCGAGCAATTCCTGTCCACCGAAGTCCTGCGCGCGCGGCAGGAACTCGTGATCCCGCACGAATCGATCGCCGAGCGGATGGAGCGCTACCACCTCGCGAATGCGATCGAAACGGTCAACCGTCAGGACCTGAAACTCATCGCCAGCACGGTCGTGCACCTCCCCGAGGGCAACACGATCCTCACCCAGTGGGAAACCACCAGTGGGCACTTGTTTGATGCGGCATTCCGGCTCGTCGGCAGCGCGTGGAAGTTGGATTGGGACCACTTCGTGCGCCATGGCTCGCAGGATTGGCCCTTGTTCTGCGCGGGGTCGGGGCCGGATGAGGTCGAGTTCCGCCTGCTCGCCCGCGAGAAATCCGATTTCGGGGCCGAGGATGAGGATGGCTACAGCGTGGTCTTGTACGCACCCAAGCAGATGCGCATCGCCGATGCCGGGTACAAGGCACCGATGCTGCCGATGCCGCGCGACGGCCGCGACGCGCGGTTGCTGCGGGCGGCATTCCAGCGCGCCCAGCAAGGCAAGCCCCTCTTTGGATCGAGCATGCGCGACATCAATCCCCAGGACATGATCCGGGTGCGGGTCATCGTGCGCCGGATCCCGGGCCCGGGCATGCCGAATTTCCAGATCACCAAGGTCCTGGCCTGCCATTGGTATGCCTCCAGCGCCTGGGGAGTGGATCCCGATGCGGAGTTGCCGGCAAAGAGCGGAACCAAGACGGAGGAGTAGTCAGAGGATAGGGCCGGATTGTTTTTGAACCCCGATGGAACCCCCGACGAGTCGGGGCAGCCGGAGCAACTTGAACGCACGCGGAGCGAGTGCTTCCAGGGGACCGCTGCAGGCCGGGATCCAATGGGCAAGGATGAGCGTGGGTGAGCAGGGATTTGGGTATCGGTCGCGTTGGCACGGCAAGCAGAGCAACCACGAATTCCACGAATGGAAACGAATCCAAAATGGATCGGGCGCATCCTCCATATGAATGTCCTCGCGAACAGTCACAAAATTCCACACCCAGATCCCATGGTGTGTATATCGGGCGGATCATCTCGCTGCCAAGAACCCAATTTCAAGCGCTGATATACGCACCTGAATCCTCATTGTTCCTTGATTATCAATGGGAAACCGATAGACTTAGTCCAAATCGGGATGTCTGGATATCACACCACGACATCCTACGAATAAATACTGTTGTGCCAAAATAAAAATCACCATGCAAATGATTATACGATATCTCGCTTTATTGATAGCGATCCTTGGAACCCATACTAGAGCTGAAGAGCCTAGCCAGGCATGGGTGGCCGCTTTCAAAAATGACGCTGGTTTGAGAGTGGGAGTGACATCCGAATCGTTAACCAAGCAAACGTTTCCAGAATTGGCATCGCTGGTAGCCAAGGGGCTGACTCTCGAATCATTTAGTGCGGTCTTGAGCACCGATTACAACCTCGCAGAGATAAATTCCTACACGTTTCGATACATCTTGCGCTACCGTGGTTTGAATGGCGGAAAGACAAAAACAACTTATGCACGTGGTGGCTTCGCAACTTCTCTGTCAGAGGCATTTGATCTTGCGGTGTTGAAATTCAAATCTGAGGAGCAGGAGCTTAAGGCCGAACACGAATTATGTGTTCTAGATTCCATATCCATCATACGCGAAAAAATTCCACAAGAAGCACAACAAGCCGCGCCACGTAACCGCTAGTAGCCGTTCTGTTGAGATGATTTCACGTAATTACAACCTTAACTCCTTGAGCGAATTCCGCCGCAGCTACTAGCGGCACGTGCGCTCTACGTTGTGCAAAATAATGAATCCTCGCGACAAAGCATTCCGACTCTCTGCGGACGAGATCAAACCCATGATCACACCGATGGGCGGCTGTATGGCTACCGATCGAATTGTTGTCGACGGTGCCCCTGTAGGCTACATGTATCGTGAGGCACCCAGCGAGGCGGTGTCCTCTGGTTGGACGTTCATGGCGGGCGATGAGGATCAGGATTACGCAGATGACCCAGATCACTGGGCCATTTATGAGGTCAACACGATATGCAACTACGATCCTTCGATTATCCCTTATCTGTATTCTGAGCCAGGTTCAGCCTTTGGGAAGGATCTTGGAGCGGAGGGATTTCAGCGCGAGCCGATGCCTGCCGAACCAGAAGAATGAAGAAGCACAACAAGCCGCGCCGTGGCAACCCCTATCAGCCGTTCAGTTTCGATGATTTACCCTGAATACAACCTTATCCCCGCGCTCGACGCTCGCCCTCGCTGATAGGGGTGCACGCGCTTTACGTTCGGTAATAATAATGGATCATCCCCTTACATTTAAAATACGACAGATGCACGCCGCATTAAGGAGTGTCCAATCATCCGATTTAAGCCAAATTCGAATTAACAGAGGATACACAGATGTTTCTGAGTATCATGAGATCGACTTTTCTGGAGGTGCGTCCGAAATTGATCTTGCTAATATCGTCACACTACTCATTGCAAATATAGGTTCCTTGAGAGATCACTTGAAAAATTGGTGTGATGAGAACGGCGTAAGCTTTGAAGGCGACAACCTGATAAACGGGAACCAATCTTGTGCAATTGTTCACGATCTCTGGAACACAGATAAGCACGTCAAACTTACTCGCCCCCCAAGGTCTGGGCATCATGTCCGTTTAGTGAACCTTTCCAAGGGTTTGCGCGTTAGTACAGGTGCTACTGCGGGAAGTTTTAGTTCCTTCTCAATCAATCCGTTCACTGGCGAAATAACCACAAATTCCAGCGGTGGAGGTAGTGCTTCAATTGTCATCACAGGACAAATATTAGACGAGAACGAGAATGTCCTCGGTGATTTCTCTCAGATCATCGATGAAGCCGTTGATGCTTGGGAGATTTGTTTGAAACAAGCAGGCGCAATGCCTTGAATAGATAACCGAACAATAAAGGGTGCCGCGGAGGCTGAGGGACGAAGCCTCCGGCTGCGCCCTGTGGTTGAACAAGCCCGGAGCGACGTGCGAGGTCGCCTTATGCGGTTTGTGTTTGCCGCGTTCCGGTTAGATACGGATCAGTGGTCCTTGGGCCAGCGTTGGTGAGTCCTGCTGAGGGAGTTTGGCTCGCGCTGGCGGGTTGATGGGAAGAGAGGATGGGGTCGTGGGCTTGCTGCCAGTGGGTGGATGAGGCGGATTTGCCACGATCCGGGCATGATGGTGCGAGACCTCGTGAGCAGCGATGCAAGAAGTCGGTCAATCGTGTGTTGGCGGCCCGTTGGTTCATGCGCATGCTTGTTTTGAAGGCGGAGGTCTGGCGCGCCGCCATGAGGGCAGGAGTTGCAGCAGTCGTGCCATGGGTTGCTGGCAGCACGGGCAGGTGACGAGGTGAGGAGGCTTGGGCGGCGAAGTGGCGGCGGCCCCGATGAGCAGGGGTCGGCCGGTGTGTATGGCGACGCGTTCATGGCTGGCCTTGGCGGCCGGGTGGCAATCTCACCATGGAGCTGAATTTCGCCTTTCGCCCCGGGATCGGCGATGGCGACGGAGGTTTTCTCTTTATGGACGTCGAGTCCGATGTAGAGTGCGGGTGTCGTGTCTGAGTTCGTTTTCATTGTTTGTAATGCACTGAATGTGGATAGGTCCCGTTCACGCGGGATAGCCCACGACTTGAAACAGACACGACACCTCCCTTTCAAACCTCAATCCCACCGGAGGACGTCTGGCTGGAACCAGTCGCAGCCATAAGGTCTCGTGAAAACATGAAAATTCCATACCCATCCATCGTGTTATCCATTCTCGTCATCCTCACGTGCTCGGAAGCGGTCATGGCAAGGACTATGGACGTTCGGTTGCGGATCTGGACGAAGGGGGATGATGAAAAGATCATAAACCGGGAAAACCTGCTGAAGATCAAGCAGTTCATATTGCGGAGCGGAAAACGTGAAACATACTGCAACATGTACACCGGCAATCCGGCATACCACAGCAAAGGTTTTCAGTTCTACCTCAACCCAGACAGTGGCCAGCAGAACATCAACTGCGACCCTGCGAAGTCCGACTTCAACACGCTTACGATCCGATCGTCTGCCGGTCATTATCGGACAATCGAGTTCATCGACCAGCAATCGATCTATGTATCAGCGAGTTGGCCGGCCGATGACGTCACGGTGGGGCAACTTCGGAACCTTGTTGAGGAAGCGCTCACGCAGATCTTGGTCGAGATGGGTCAGGCAAAGCCGCGGATGAATCCGGAGGCGGCGAAGTGAGAGTTCAAGAAGCACAGCAGGCCGCGTCGTGAAAACCGGTAACAGCCATTCCCTTAAAATGACTTTTCGCAACAACAACTTCAGCCCCGCGCATGCCTTCCGTCCCCGTGGGTAGTGGTGCATGTGCTTTCCGTTCCTTGAGACATGATGAAAAGGCTCCTGACGTGTTATTTCAATGGCTGGTGGCTGCCCGCGCTGGTGCATCATCAAGCGGGACCGTGGACTCCGCGCGCCATCGGGTGCGGGCCGCTTACGACGTAAAAACATGAAATCACTGATTCTGCCTTTCATGCTGCTGTCGTGCCCGCTTCTTTTTGCCGGGGAAGTCTCGATTGCGATTGAGAGCAAATCGCTGAAAGGTGAGTTGAGCGTTGCCGGGAATGATCAGTCGCAGGCGGTTTTCATTCTCTCTGGATCCGGGCCGACCGACCGGGATGGCAATACGGTGGGAGCGCCAGGCAAGAACAATAGCTTGAAATATCTTGCGGATGTCATCCGCGAGGAAGGTATTACAACCTTGAGAGTGGACAAGCGCGGTATTGGAGCAAGCTCAGCCGCGGCCGTTAGGGAATCGGATCTTCGATTCGCCACCTATGTCGAGGATGCCAGGCGTTGGATCGAGTTTCTCAAGGAGCAGGGATATTCCGAGATTGTGCTGATGGGTCATAGCGAAGGGGCCTTGGTGGCGACATTGGCGGCCTCATCCGAATCCGTGACGGGGTTGGTGTGCATTGCCGGGGCAGGTCGGCCAGCTCCTGACATGCTGCGGGAGCAATTGATGCCCAAACTGTCCAAAGAGCTGTATACCGCGGCGGATAATGCCATCACGAGCCTCACGGAAGGGAAGGCGGTCAAGGATTATCCTCCTGTGCTGGATTCGTTGTTCCGTCACAGCGTCCAACCTTATCTGATTTCCTGGTTTCAAATCGACCCGGCAACATCCATATCAGAAGTTGAGATTCCCATTCTGATTGTCCAAGGCACAACCGACCTCCAGGTCACCCTTCATGATGCGAAGCGATTGCATGCTGCGGCAAAGGGAAGCGAGCTATTGATTGTCGAAGGGATGAATCACGTCTTGAAGGAAGTTGATGGTGATTTGAACGCCCAGCTACCATCATACTTCAGGCCCGATCTTCCACTTCACAAGGACCTGGGTGTCGGCGTGGTCAGGTTCCTCAAGACAACCAGGACAGAACGGGCCGCGCGGTCCAAACCCTAGCGTTCATCTGTTTTCCATGATTTCCGGCAACCGCTACCTCAATGCTCCGGGCGTCGTGCCTTCTCTCTCCCGGGATGGTTGTGCGCTATCTCTAGCAGCCTTCTCCAAAGCATGAAGACGACATGGATGGTGAAGGCGCTGCTGGTGCTGGTTTTCCGGGTAATCGTCTTTCCCTTGGTCCGGACCATGAAGAATCCCATCCTGATCCTATTGGCGATTTTGCTCCATGCGCCGCATGCCCGGGCCGATGAGGCCTTGTTACCGCCGAAGGAGCTGTGTGCGGAATGGAAGGAGCTCGAGGCGAAGAAGTTCGCGGGCTGGAAGATCAAGGATTTCCTTGGATGGGACGTCCCGTTCGATGGCGGATCGAAGGTTTTTTTCTTCGTGTCTGACGGAGGTGAGCGTTTTGACCTGATGGTGGCCAATCCTGCCTACTGGACCGCGCAGGACAAGGCGGCTCGCCGGCAGGTCTTTATGGTCATTCACAAGAACCGCTTTTACCGCATCGAACCGAAGGGCGATGAGGAGAGGAACCTGGTGGAAAAACTCACCACAGCCGCGGCAATGCTTGCATTCAATTCCTTCCAATCTATGGGGTGAATATCAAAGGTACTGGTGGTCTTTTTGGCCTCGGCAATATCCCGTCTTGTTTTGAGTCCCAATTCGGCTTCGTCCTTGTCTTGATACAATCCAACCCGCGTCGTTTCGCCTACCTTGTTGGTTTCCGTCACCTCGTACCATTCCGAGGCACTAAAGAATTTGCCAATATTGTGATGTTCATCCAATTCATTTTTGGATCGGTATCCACCCCCAAAAAATTGTGCTCGTTCCGTTGATGATGGCAGTGGTGCATGGATCATGGCATCCTGCTGTTGTTGTTGTTGTTGTTGCTGCCGCAGACGTTCTTGTTCGGCATGTAGTAGTCGTGCTCGTGCTTCTTCTTGTTGACGTTGTTCTTCATATTCTTGTTCGGCCAAGGGCAATTTCACATCTTTTTCTTCGGGTAGGATACTTTGATTGATAATCAAGGTGGCTTGGAGAGGAGTTAGTGATTTAATTTGTTCTGCGGTATATCCCAAACGATCCATCATATCCACTTTCATGGGTGCTGTTACCATAAAGGCGATGCGGCCGGTAGTACCCGTTGGAGGTGCCATCGATGCTGATGCGTCTGCTGGATCCGTGGAAAGTCTCGGATTATCGTGAAGGG
>CBFGOB010000082.1:0-9393 GCA_965650215.1 uncultured bacterium
CAGGGCAAGGAGGCGGCCGGCGTCCATGCCTCGCGTTACGAGCACAACCTCGCCCGCCTGATCAAGACCTTGCGCAAGGAATTCAACGCGCCGAACGCGCCGTTTGTGGTGGCCACCTGCGGCTTCAACGGCGGCGAAGGTTGGGAGCCCGGCAGCAGTGCCGACACGATCTTCAAGGCGCAGATGAGTATCAGTGATCCCGCGAAGCATCCCGACTTCGCCGGCACGGTGAAGTCGGTGGACACGCGGTCCTTCTACCGCGCCCCCGAGGTTTCGCCGCGCAACCAGAGTTTCCATTACCACGGCAATGCCGAAACCTACATGCTGGTCGGCGAGGCCATGGGCAAGGCGATGATCGACCTGCAGCCGAAATGAATCCTGCCCAATGGGCTTTCCATTCCCGCACTCCCAATGACCGCCACTCCCGCATTCCCGCTGCTTGCCGCGCTCGCACTCGCGACCGGCGCTCCGGCGCAGCAGAAGCCGAGCTACTACCCGCCCGACCAGCCGCCCTTGTTCCTCCCTGCCCCTGACCTCGGCGACCGCAAGCCCTGGCTGGTGCGCAACTTCGGACCGGTCGGCATTGGCATCAACCTCACGCGGCCGGGGATGACGATGGAAATCCACAACGTCGAGCCGGGTTCGCCCGCCGAGGCCACCGGCAAGCTCCGCAAGGGCCAGATCATCGAAAGCATCAACGGCAGGGTGCTCAAGGACATCGATCCGCGCGTCATCCTTGGCGAACTCATCACCGAGGCGGAGGCGAAGGACGGCAAGATCGTCCTCAAGCTCAAGGATGAGGGCGAGGTGGCCGTCCAGATCCCGGTGATGGGCGGTTACCGCAAGACCTGGCCGCTCGACTGCCCGAAATCCGACAAGATTGTTAGAAATCTCGCCGACCTTCTCGCCACCCATCCCGAGCCGAAGTGGGGATCGGTGCTGTTCCTGTTGTCCACCGGCGAGGAGAAGGACCTGAACGTCGTGCGCAACTGGATGAAGGATCTCAAGTCCGTCGGTTCGCTCAACTGGCACAAGGGCTATCTTGGCCCCGGCGTTTGCGAATACTACCTGCGCACCGGCGACGCGAGCGTTCTGCCGGTCATCAAGCAGATGACCGAGGAGTTGCGGGTCAACATGTTCAGCGGCGGCTGGAGCACGCGCGACAAGCCCGCGCATTTCACCTACTCGACCGGATCCGGCCAGGTGCATGCCGGTGGCGTCCAATGCATGGTGTTCCTGCTGATGGCCAAGCTCTGCGGCGTGGAGGTCGACCAGTACATGTTCGACCAGGCATGGTCCCAGTTCTATCGTTTCGCCGGGCACGGCAACGTGGCCTATGGCAATGGCACGCCCGAAGGTGGCTTCCGCGACAACGGCAAGACCAGCGGGCTGGCGCTCGCGCTGGGCGCTGCCGCCCTGATCGATCCCGCCGGCGAGCAATCGGTCTATGCCAAGGCGCGCGACAACTCGGCGATGAAGGCGTTCTACGCCACCAACTGGTTCCACGCCGCCCATACCGGCGGCGGGCTCGGCGAAATCTGGCACCACTCGGCGATCAGCCAGATGCGCGAGAAGCGTCCGCAGCAGTACCGTTCCTACCTCGATACCCGCCGCTGGGTCATGGACCTCTCGCGCCGCTTCGACGGCAGCATCGGGATTGCGGGGATGGATGACCGCTATGACCGCTCGGCGAGCGAGGACGTCATGGCCTGGGGGACTTACTTCGCCCTCACCTACACCTACCCCCGCAAGCAGCTGCAACTCTTCGGCGCGCCGCGCAGCAAGTGGGCGAAAAGCATGTCGCTTCCCCGGCCGTGGGGGAATCTCGCCGACGACCAGTTCCATGCGATCGAGCCGATCGCGGGAGGACCGCTGACGCTTGACGAGCTGCTCAAGGAAAAGGTCGAGACCCACGCCTCGTCCGCGGTTTTCGCCAAGTTCGCCGATCCGAATCTCCCCGACGAAACCTTGTTCAAGTACCTGCACCATCCCGAATACGACTTGCGCAGTTCGGCAATGGACCAGGTGACCAAGCGCGGGCGCGTCGAGCTGATTGTTCCCCTGTTGAAATCCGACGACGCCCGGCTGCGCCAGGCCGGGCTGCTGGCGCTCACCGGCATGTTCAAGGGCAAGCCGGTTGCGACCGATCAGATCACGCCTGAGATGTATGATCTTGTCGGCAGGATGGTGGAGGAGCCGAAGGAATCGTGGTGGGTCGCCTATCATGCGGTCCAGGCGCTCTCGCGTGCGGATGTGAAGTCCATCGAAGCGCACCGCGAACGCCTGATCGGATTCCTCGGTTACAATTGCACCTGGCTGCAGACCGCCGCGACCTGTGCGCTGGCGCGCCTCTGCACGATGCCGGAACATTACCAGACCCTGTTGCCGATGGTGCTCGACAAGTCGGCGTCGTTCCGTGTCGACGAAGCTTCGCGCCTTTCCTCAAAGGCGATCCAGGACGCGATGAAGACCGCCAGTCCGGAAGTGCGGGCCTTTGCCGATCCCTTGTTCAAGAAAACCTACGCCAGCGTGCCCGGCGTCATCACCGAGCCGAACACCGGCGCGGTGATGCACATCGCCGGCAACACGATCCGCGCCCGGTTTGGCGAGGTCCTGCAAAGCTTCCCCGACGGCCGCGGGTTCATCATGAAGATGCCCAAGACCACGCTGGCCTCGCACATCAGCGGCAAGAGTTCGGACCAATACCGGTACAGCGGCACTTTCACGCCGAACTCGCAGCTGGTCGGCACCTGGGCTTGGGCGGTCTGGCCGGCACCGAAGAAACCGGACGAGATCGACAAGTGCATCCAGGCCTACATTGCCAGCCAGAAGGGCAATCTGCCGAAGAAGGTCGACAAGCCGAAAGACCTGATCGTGATCCAGGATGGTGGCCAAACCGCCAAGTCGAAGTTCTATCCGGGCTTTTTCTGGTCGGGCAACATGCTGGTGGGGATCAACGACGACATCGCCGTCAAGATGGAGGTCCGCAGTGCCGGGGGCCGGGATTTCCTGATCATCGAGGATGGCCGTTTCACCGCCGTTCCCGAAACCGATGCCACCACCGAGGTCGCCAAGGACTTTCATCCCGGTCTCCACATCTACCTGCGCGAGATCGACTGAGCCGGTGCGGAAGCATTGATGCCCTGCCGTTCGCGCGTCTTCCGAAACCCTGAACCATGAACCCAAACATCATTTCCCGCCGCCAGATCCTGGGCGCCGCCGCCACGCTCGGCGCCCTCGGGGCGATGAATTCCCTTGCCCGCGCCGCAGCCGCGTCACCCAACAAGACCGCGCTCGGCAAGGGGGCCGTGATCGTGTTCCAAGGGGACTCGATCACCGACGAAGGCCGCAAGAAGGAGCTGCTGGAACCCAATGACCACAAGGGACTCGGCAAGGGCTATGCGGCGGTGATTGCCGGCCAAGTCCTGCTCGCCAACCCGGGCATGGAGATCAAGTGCTACAACCGTGGCATCAGTGGCAACAAGGTTCCCGACCTCGCTGCGCGTTGGGATCAGGACGCGGTGGCGCTCAAGCCGGACATCCTGAGCATCCTCATCGGGGTCAACGACCTCTGGCACACCCTCGCTTTTGGAAAAACCTACAAGGGTACCATCCAGGACTACGAAACCGGCTACCGCGCGCTCATCGAGCGCTCCCACAAGGAAATCCCCGGCGTGAAGGTCGTCATCTGCGAGCCCTTCACCACCCGTACCAGCGAGGACTTCAAGGCCCTCGCCCAATACCGCGCGGTCTCGAGGAAGCTGGCCGAGGACATGAAACTCAGCTTCGTGCCATTCCAATCCATGTTCGACGAAGCGCTGAAATCCGCTCCTGCCGAGTTCTGGCTTTGGGATGGCATCCACCCCACCGCTGCCGGGCACGCGGCCATGGCCCGTTACTGGTGCGAAGTAGTCGGCACCTGATGCGGGGACCAAGCCGCGCCGCATCGTTACGCTTACGATCCAACCCTTGCCTTTGTGATGAACCCCCCCTCCGGGCCTTGCAGGCCCGACAACTCGCCGCTGAATTGGAAACCCACGTGAAAGCCGTCGGCTTTTCACCCTAACGCCCGGAACGCCAGCTCCCATCCTCTTTCCCTCATGAATCCAAGCACCCTGCCCATCCGGGCCCTGTTTCCGGTCGCCTGCCTGCTCATCGCATCCTGCCAGAAAAAGGGTGCAGCCGGAGAACCCGGCCATGCCGCCGCTGCCGAAGGCGCTGCCGCAATCCTCGAGGTCGGGCTGGCGGACTCGCCCTTCCATGAGGCGCTTGCCGAAGTGAATACGAAATGCCCGCAAAGCTATCCGGCGATCGTGACGCCCTTGCCCGAGAGCAAGGACTTCGAATCCATCGACACGGCGACCCTGCTGGGCATGCTCGAAAGCTGGAACCCGACGCTGCGCCAGGAGGCCTCCAAGGCCCTTAGCGGCCGCGGCGAGGAAGTGCTTGGAACGCTGAAGCAGGGCCTGCAATCGGAGAACTGGATGGTGCGTGCCGGATCCGCCTCGGCCCTGGCCGTTCTCATCACGAAATCCCGGCAAGGACTCAAGGGCGACGCCCTGCAGGCCGCAATCGACCGCCATGCGGAGCTCGCGTCGTCGTTCGCCAGGCTCGCCTACGACGAGCGTCTGGAAGTGCGCGTCTCCGCCCTTGAAGGCCTGAACGCCGCTGCACCGCAGACGCCGGAAGCGGTGAAAGCCGTGCTGCACTTGTGCGACGATCCGGATGACTACCTGTCGCAGGATGCGATGGTGGCCTTGCGCAAGCAATTCGGCGCCGCCGCCCTCGAACAGCCGGAGGTGGTCCCCGCGTTCAAGGCCGCGCTCGGCCGCTCGCTGCCGAATGGCAAGGGTCACATCGTTTATCTGATCACGCGGATGAAGCCCGAGGTGCAACGCCAATTCGTTCCCGAGCTGCTGGCGTTCCTGGACTGGAAGATCATGCGCGACACGATGTTTGGCGGCAACGGCCAGGAGGATGCGATCAAGCTGTTGACGCGGATGAAGGAGCCGCAGCTCATTCCGCGGCTTCCCGGCCTGATGGGCAAGATCAAGCGCGGCGACGGCCTGTTCATCCCTTGTCTCACCGCGGCCAAAGCCTATGGCAAGGATGCGAAGGTGATCCTGCCGGAGTTCAAGGCGATCCTCGTGGATCTGGAGCGGCATGGCGACAAGGCGAAGGTCGTGCCTAACCAAAATCCGGAAGCCGCTATCAAGGAACTCAAGAACACCATCGAGCACCTCGAGGGCCTTTGAGGCAAGACGCCCACTCCTTTCCCATCCTCACCATGCAACGCCTTTCCCTCAGCACCCTGCTTGCCGCGCTCGCGTTCGTTCCGGCCCACGGCCAGGAAAAAAACCTCGCGACCCTGCCCAAGTACCTCACGCCGCTGCCCTACGCCGGCATCCGCAACTATCACGTCACCCAGAACCTCGGCCCCACCGGGGCCCGCGGCTGGATTTACGGCCATGTCCGCGACACCCATGACAGCCGCGAGATCCTGGTCAAATCCATCGAGCCCGGCTCGCCCGCCGACGGCCTGCTGGAGCCCTACGACGTGATTGTCGGGGCCGCGACTCCGCCCGACAGCCCCGCCGTCACTTGGACCAAGGCGCCCGAGCTCCAACCTTTCGATTCCGACGCCCGGCTGAGCTTCGCCCGTGCCGTCACCTGGGCGGAAAGCGATGCCGGCCAGGGTGCGCTCCGCCTGCTGGTCGCCCGCAACGGGGAAACCAGACCGCTCACCCTCAAGCTGCCGGTGCTGGGCACCTATGCCGATGGCGACCTGCTCGAATGCCCGAAGTCTCAGCGGATCGTTGCCAATGCCGCCGCGTTTCTGGCGAAGCAGATGCCCGCCGACGGCTACCCCGAGGGGGTGGGGCACCCGCACAATGCCGGCTTGCTGCTTGCGACGCAGGATCCGCAGTATCTCGATCACGTCCGCCGCTCTGCGATGCGCATGAGCGTGCTGCACACGATCTCGGATGCCGGGCATGAAACGTGGCGCTGGGGCAACACCAACACGTTTCTCTGTGAATACTACCTGGCGACCGGCGACGAGCGGGTGCTGCCGACGATCCGCGAGTATGCCAAGGTCCTCCAGGCCGGCCAGTGCAACCCCGGCACCTGGGGGCACAGCTCGGTGCCGGATTACGTGCCGCCCGGCTATGGCTCGGTCAATTCCACCGGCGTGATCTGCTTCCTTTCGCTGGTGCTCGCGAACCAATGCGGGGTGCATGAGGGCGACCAGGCGCTGGCGAACAGCATCCGCTTCTACGGCTCCTATGCCGGCCGCGGCGGCATCCCCTATGGCGATCACGCGCCCTACAATTCCCCCACAACCAATGGCAAGAATGGCGGGGCCGCCATCGCCTATCACCTGCTGGGCGCGGAGCCGGCCGCCCAGTGGTTCGCCCGCCTCTGCGCCGGCACCAACCTGTTAGGATTCGAGGACGGCCACAGCGGCAACTACTTCAACCAGACCTGGACGCCGCTCGCGGCTGCGCTGGCCGGCAAGGAGAATTACATCCGCTTCTGGAAGCGCTTCCATTCCTACCGCGACCTCGCCCGCCGCTGCGACGGCTCGTTCATCGCGCAACCGGTCCCGAACAAGCGCGAAGGTGACCTTGGCACCGGCAACTACGTCAATGCCGGTCCGCTATGGAGCACCGGCAGCTTCGCCCTGAGCTACCTCGCGGGCAGCGGAAGGCTCGCCATCCTCGGTCGACGCGACAGCGTGTTTGCCGCCAACGCGCCTGAGGCGCTCGCGCCCGCGCTGGCCCGCTTCCGCGCCAAGGAGTTCAAGGCGGCGGCAGAGCTTGCCCGGGCCTTGCTCGAGTCCTCCGACCAGCGGGTCGCCCGGCTTGCCGCGCAGCTGGAAGGCGTCGCGACGCGCAACCTTGCGAGCATCGACCTCACGCTTGCCGGGATGGGCGCCTCGCTGCAGGGCGGCGACCTTCACACCCTGAAATACCAGGTCCTCGGCATCGAGTCGCTGCTCGACCCCGCGGACCCACGGCTCAAAGGATTCCGCGATGCGCTGGCCGCGCCGGAAGTGGAATTGGCACTCAAGAATGGGGCACTCTACAACCGGGCGGTCAAGGGTCTCAGCTGGGCGGGCGAAAAGGGGTTTCGCGTCTTGATCCCCGAGGCGAGCGGGCCCGGCCGGCGCTTTCTCAGCCCACTCGCCCGCAAGCCCGCCGAGCCCTATGGCGAAGCCGCTGCCAATGCGCTCAAGGCATATCCGGAATTCGCCGCGACCTTGGGCAAGCCCTTGCTCACGATCAAGGCGGGACCCGAACACGCCTTGAGCACGACCCACACGCTTCAGGGCGAGTTTGATGTTCCTGATCCATCCGCGATCAAATCCCTCCATCTCTCCGGCACCGCGGTCAAGAAATGGGAGGTTCGGCTCAATGGGACCACGATCCTCGACAACACCATGGAAACGATCGACAGCCGTCCGACGCTCATCCTCCTCAAGCCGATCACCCGCGGACTCCTCAAGCCTGGAAAAAACACCCTCACCATCGACCTCGAGCCCGGTGCCGCGGGTTGCGTCGTATCCCTGAATGGATGATCGTGGCGGCGGTTTGCAACCGCCATGCCAAATTCACTAAAGCAGAAGGCTTGGCGGTTAAAAACCACCTCCACAACCCCATGTGCAATATCTCCACCCCCCTGATACGAAGGATCAAAGCCAGAACGTATAACCGAAATTACCGAATGAAAAAACCAGCCACCCGTACAGGGCTCTTCGTCCTCACTGCAGCGCTGCTGCTCTCTCCCTTCGCGCCCTTGACCGCGCAGGATCAACCCGCGCCCGCCATCGAACTCGGCGCGCCCTTCTGCGACCATGCTGTCCTCCAACGTGACATGCCGCTGCCCGTATGGGGTTGGAGCAAACCCGGCACCACGGTGACCGTGGAATTCGCCGGCCAGAAAGAAAGCGCCAAGGCCGGTGCCGATGGCAAGTGGATGCTCCAACTCAAACCCCTCACCGCCAGCGCCGAGCCCGCGGAGATGACAATCCAGGAACCCGGGAAAAAAGTCGTCCTCAAAAACATCCTCGTCGGCGAAGTCTGGATGGCCTCGGGACAATCCAACATGCAGTGGAACGCCAGCAAATGCGATGCGAAGGCCATCGTCGCCGAACTCAAGGACAAGGGGGAAACCCCGCCGATCCGCGAGTTCGAGGTCACCGGTGCCTACTCGGCACTGCATCCGATCGAACGCGCCGCAGGCGCATGGAAGGTCAATGACTACGGAAACTACAGCGCCGTCGCCTTCGCCTTCGCTCACAAACTCCATGGCGAACTCAAGGTGCCCATCGGCATCCTCAATTGCTCCTGGAGCCAGACCTCCATCGAATCATGGATCCCCCGGGTGGGCTACGCCACCGCGGAAGATGAATACTGCAGGGAAATCCACCGCAAGTGCCTGCTCACCGATCCCCGCACGCCCGAACACAAGCAGGCATGGAGCGCATTCTACCAGTCACTGGACGAGCGGATCGCCCACAACCAGAAATTGGTGAAAGCCGGCATCAAACCTCCCCTCATCAAGCCTGCCCTGCCCGGCAACCTCGGCGACAACCGGGACGCCAGCTGGATGTTCAACGGCCGCCTGAACCCGGTCGTGCCCTACGCCATCCGCGGCGCGATCTGGAACCAGGGCTGGGCCAACCGCCACAGCGGACTGCTCTACTACAACTGCCTCCACAACATGATCCGGGGTTGGCGCATCGTCTGGGACAAACCCGAGCTCCCCGTTTACTTCCACCAGTTCTACTGCCCCGGCAACGACCAGTTTGCCGGCAAACCCAGTCTCGACAGCACCGCTGAAATGCGGCTCGGCACCTGGCTGGCGCGCGACATCCCCCACACCGGCATGGCCAGCCAGATTGATATCCAGGGAGCCATCCACTACGTCAACAAAACCCTTCCCGGCAAACGCCTCGCGCTCCATGCCCTAAAGAACCAGTATGGGAAACACATTGTGGCCGACAGCCCGATGTTCCAATCCTACGAGGTCAAGGGCGACCAACTCATCGTTTCACTCGACTCCTCCGAGGATGGCTTGCTTGTCGGTTTGGCCGATCCGAAGAATCTGCTTGATGCACCCGGCGTGCTCGAAAACAGCGAGGACAAGGTGAAACTGTTCTATCTCGCCGGTGAAGACCGCGTGTGGCATCCGGCCACCATGAAAATCGAGGGCAGCAAGATCGTTGTGAGCTCACCCGGCGTGAAAGCGCCACGCGGCGTCTCCTACGGCGCGGAAGGCATCGGCTCACAGCCGTGTGTCTACAACAAGGCGATGCTGCCGCTCGTGCCCTTCATGATGTTCGACCACAAGCTCGTCACCAGCAAGGACTGGCCCGGCGGGAAAATCGTC
>CBFGOB010000083.1:0-9354 GCA_965650215.1 uncultured bacterium
TTGCCCATGTATCGCCCGGTGAGCTTCGGATACCAATGAAGCACGCCCGCAAACAGGCCGAAGAGAATGCCCGGCGCCACCACGTAGTGGAAGTGGCCGATCACGTAGTAGGTATCATGCAGGTGCAAGTCCGCGAGGTTGAACGCCAGTGGCAGCCCCGTGAGGCCGCCAATGCCGAACATCGGAATGAATGCACAGGCCCACATCATCGCGGGCGTGAAACGGATCGATCCGCCCCAGAGGGAGATCAGCATCGAGGTGATGATGACCACCGACGGCACTGAAATCAGCACCGTGGTCGTCTGGAAGAAGGTCGAGACCGCCGCCGACATGCCGGTCATGTACATGTGGTGGGCCCAGACGATGAAGGACAGGAAGCCGAGTACGAGGACCGAGTAGACCATCGACTTGTAACCCCAAAGCGGTTTGCGGGTATTGGCGGGAATGATTTCCGAAACACAGGCAAACGCCGGCAGCAGCAGCACATAGACCTCAGGGTGGCCGAGGAACCAGAACAGGTGCTGGAAAAGCAGCGGCGATCCGCCGCCGGCCAGCTCCGCAAGGCCTTCCGACTTGGTGAAGAGGCCCGTCGGCATGAAGAACGACGAATGCGTGACGCGGTCCATGAGCTGCATGATGCCGGCGGCTTCAAGCGGCGGGAACGCAAGCAGGAGGAGGAAACCCGTGACCAGCATCGCCCAAACGAAGAATGGCATGCGCATCCAGGTCATGCCCCGGGCGCGAAGGTTGATGATGGTGGTGATGAAATTCACCGACCCGAGCAGTGAGGAGGTGATCAGCAAGACAAGGCCGAGAAGCCACTGCGTCTGGCCCGCAAGCCATTGGTTGACGATCTGGCCGTCCGCGAAACCCGCCAGGGGCGAGTAGTTCGTCCAACCGGACTTGGCCGCCCCCGATTCCATGAAAAACGATGCGCACATCACCAGACCACCCAGCAGGTAGATCCAGTAACTGGCCATGTTGAGACGGGGAAATGCCATGTCGGGCGCGCCGATCTGCAGCGGGGTGACGTAGTTGCCGAAGGCACCAAAGCCGAGCGGCACGACGCCGAGGAAGACCATGATCGTGCCATGCATGGCACCGAACATGTTGTAGGTCTCCCCCGTCAGACGGCCGTCCTGAAGCCAGCGGGCCTTCCAGTTGTCGGTGAAAATCCAGCTCATCCACTCCGGCAGCGGCTGGTGCGGATACGCAATGCTCCAGCGCATCACCATCATCAGGTAGAAACCAAAGGCCAGGAAGGCCATGGCCGTCAGACCATACTGGATGCCAATCGTCTTGTGATCGGTCGAAAAGAGGTATTTCCGGATGAATCCAGGGTCGTGATGGTGATCGTCGTGAGCGCTCATGATTGCGTTAGGCGGCGTTGGTTAACCGAAATGATGATTGGCGAATAGCAAAAAATGCGTTGTGCGTATTTTGCTCGTCAGCTGATAATGAAAGATTCGTGCTTGTTGGTTGGGTCTGGAGACAAAAAAAGGGGGGGAGGCAGAAGTGGGATCGGTTTTTTCGGGGGGGGCTTGGTTTCCCAAATCGCTCCGGCTCTCAGGGAGCCGCCGTCTCCGCTGGGAGAAGGGTGATCGGGTTGACCAGGGCTTTCGGATCGATGGGGTCGCCCGGAAGGGCCTTGAGGTGATCGGCCTTGAGCTCCTCTGCGGTGACCTGCTGGCCCACATTGGCACGGGCATTTGAAATTTCAATCGCCGCTGCGGCCATCTGGGTGCTGACGATGTCACCGGTGCTGTTGCCGAAGTTGTTGCGGACATAGGTCATCACGCCCGCAAGGTCTTCGGGAGTGAGGCCGCCACCCTGCGCGGGCATGCCGCTTCCGGGGTAGGTTTTGCCATCGCTGGTCGGGCCCTTGAGACCGTTGAGGATGATCATTCCAAGGATTTCCGTTTCACCGGTGACCCACTTCGAGCCCACCAGCGACGGGTAATTCGCACCATCGCCTTGCGCGCCTGCGCCGTGGCAACCATTGCACTTCGCGGTGTAGATTTTGGCACCCTTGGCCATGTAGGCCGCGAGCGCCTCTTTCGGCTCAGGCCCGGTGTTGGCCATGCCTTCGGGGGCTTGGCGGACATATCCCTCCTGGAAGGTCTGATCGTAGCTGAGGAATTTCCCGTCCTTTCCGAGAATGCCGCCGGCAATCAGGATCACCACACCGCAAGCGGCAAGCACCCAGAGGGTGATCGGCTCCACCCCGTTGTCGACGATGCGCTTCTCACGCGCCGCGGCGGCTGCTTCAAGTTCCACGCGACCGTGGGCTTCGGTCACATTGATCGAATCCTCGAGGTCGGGTTTCTGATGGGAAGATGACATGGTGGGATGGAAAGAAGTGGGGTTGCGCTTACTTGCGGGCGGAGAATTCGAGAGCTGGCGGCACGTCCTGGTCCTTTTTGAGGGACATCAGGTAGGACACGAGGGCCCTGGCATCGGAGCCCGGGACGATTTCGTAGCCTTCGCAGGTCTCGACATCGAGGGCCTCGGCCGAACCCTGGCCGGTCACCTTGCGCTTTTCGAACAGGAACGGATGCGGCGGGCAGGTGGATTGCCAAAGCTTGGGATTGTTGCGCGGGTTGTAGAGGCGCGCGTAGAGCCAGGCTTCGGCGCTTTCACCCTTGGCGACGCGCTTGGCCTCGACCCGGCGGCCGATGTTGGAAAGGTCGGGACCGAGGCGGGTCAGGCCGATCTGGGCGAAGGTTTCGCCGCTGAAATCGAAGGCATTCGTCTCGCGACGGGTATCGCCACGGTCTTCATCGCTGGCAAGGCCGGCCCAATCGGTGAAGAACATGTCGTTGCCGGCATAGGTCGGGCGGATCACCTGCGTGTGGCAGAGATAGCAGCCGTTTTCGGCGTAGACCTGCGCACCGTCATTCACGCGGCCGGCGCGTTTCGGATTGAAGACCTTGCCGGTGGCATCGGACTCCTCGAAGGGGATCGGTTCGAGGTTCCGCATCTTGAAGAACGGAACCACAACCATCAGCAACCAGGCGATGCCGAAGGTGACTGCCAGGCCGGGAATGAATGTGCGGAGATTCATGGGTGGGTGAACGGAAAAAGTGAGGATCAATGGGCGGTGGCGCGGCCCGGGCCGGCGTTGTCGATGTCGCCCTCTTCGCCATGCGGGCTCTCGGGTTCATGCGAGGCAACCAGCAAGGTCGGATGCGAACTGCGGCGGCCGAGGCGCAGCCACATCAGCGCGAGGTGCACGAAGAAAAAGAAGTTGGAAAAGAGGATCAGGCTCCACGACAGGGTGATCATCACCGCGTAGGGGTAGGCGCGCAGGAATGACGGCTGCTGCCAGTTTTCCAAACCCAGCCCCTGCTGAAGGCCGCCGAAGAGGGCGGTGACGGCGACAAACACAACACCGTAGCAGGAGAACAGGAAGTGCATGGTGATCAGTCGGCGCGAAATCCACTCGCGGCAGGTGATGCGCGGCACGATGAAATAGGTCGCACCGAACATGATCAGGCTGAAGAAGCCGTAGAGCGCGAGGATCTCGAACCCGTAGCCGGAAAGGGTGAATTGGGTGAGCTTCAGCGTGGTGTCGGGAAGGTTGAGGAACACGGCGGCAACCGCGAGGACGATGAGCCCCACAATGCCCGCCGTGGTGAACCGCAGGGCCGGGCTCTTCGCCACCGTTTCCGGATCGGCCATCATGGTGCGCAGGGTGTTGATCGCGGCAGCGGCCGCAGGGATGAAGATCAGCACGGTTGCGGCGGCACCGACATAGGGAAGGAAAAACGGCACGGGGGCCCCCATGAGCTTTTGCATGCCGGCCCATGGCGCGATGATCGCCAGGGACCAGAATCCGACCTTGGCCAGCGAGTAGCTGAATACCGGGCGGCCGGTCACTTTGGGCGCGAGGTAGTAGGCGGCACCGAGTGCGACCGGCGCGAAGAAGAGGAAGATCATGCCGGACTTGAACCAGGCATTGATTCCCGCAGCCATCACCGGATGGCCGGGCAGGCAGTGCAGGAGGGTGTTGGCCGTGATGTAGATCCAGGGGAACCAGATCATCGCGGCAAGCAGATACCACTGCGAGATGTAGACTGGCCCTTCGTCGCGCACGCGGAACTGGATGAAGGACCAGATGAGGATGATGAAATAGCTGACGAGAAGCACCGGCCAGGCGAAGGCCGGAAACTCCATCCAGGACATGCCGGTTCCATGTCCGGAAAGGATGCCGAGCACGCCCAGCGCAACGCCGAGGTTCCAGATGTGACCGGCGGTGAGGATGGTGCCCGCCGACTTGCATTCCTTGCGGGAGAGCCGGGCCATCAGCCACAGGATCACGGCAAATGCAGCCTGCATGCCCCAGCCATAGACGAGCAGATTGACGTGGGCGGGGAAAACCCGGCCGTAGGTCATCCACGGGCAATCGGAAAGGAACTCGGGGCTGTGCACCTTGGCCGATGCAATGACGCCGAGCAGAATCGAAATCGCAAGCCAGGCGGCACCGCTGGTCAGGAAGAACATGACCGGATGGCGCAACGAACGGTCGATGCCCGCGCGCAGCAAGGCATCTTCAGGCGATGATGGGGATGGAGTGGAAGACATTCGGTTTGGAAAATCAGGGTTGAATCAATTCCGCGGCGGTCACCTTCGGCTTGCCGACTTCGCCGCGCAGGGCCTTGACCTGATCGGCAGTCACCGCGGAAGCCTTGTTGCCGAAGCTGTTGTGCACGTAGGTGATGACAGCAGCGACCTGCTCGTCGGTCTGATAGTTGAGCGCCGCCATGCCGCCGGGGAAATTGTATTCCTTGCCAGCCACCTTGATCGGTCCCTCGAGGCCGCGGAGCTGGATGCGGATGAGGTTGGAAACCGGACCGGTCACCCACTCGGAACCCGCGAGCGGCGGCGCGATGGGACTGCCTTCACCATTCTGACCGTGGCAGGCGCCGCAGATCAGATACTGAGCCTTGCCCACCGCCATGACCGCTGGATCAAGCGGCAGGTCGGCAGCCGGGGCGGCATCGATGGCAGTCGTGTCGACCGCGGGAGCCTCGGCCAGACGCTTGGCGCTTGGGGAACCGGGAACCACCTGGCTCGCATCCTCCACCGCCGTCGGCTTGGTAGCAGCAAGCTTCGCCGCCACCTCCGGCAGCACCTTGTCAATCGCTGCCTCCGGCAGGGCTTCCGCCTGGGCCTGCTCGACCTTGGTGCGGGTTTCGTAGCGCTTTTGGGCGACCACATCCTCGGGCGATACGCCTTGGTCGCGGTTGAACACCGCAATCACGGCGAGCAGCAGCGCGAAGATCAGGAACACACCCAGCCCCCACCAGAAGGCGGTGAAACGGATGATCGGGTTGTCACGGTTGGGATCCATAGGGGACAGGAAGGAAATCAGTTGCTGAGGTTGGCGGATTCAAGGATGCGCGGATCGCGGTTCGGATAGAGCGAGTGCTGGCCGAGCGCGCGCAGCAGGAAGAACAGGAAGGCGGCACCGATGGTCACAAAGGCGAGGATGTCACCCCAGAACGCGCCCTTGATGGCAACAGTGATCGGGCCGAGCCCTTCGAAGGCCGGTCCCTGGCTCATGTGCGTGCCACCCAGCGAAATGCCGCGCTCGGGGATCGTGATCAGGTAGTGGTCGAGCACGTGCATGCCGAGCGTGTAAACCGCCATGATCGAAAGCATCCGCGGGTTCTTCTTCAGCCAGGCCTGGAGCAGGATGACGAACGGCACCACGAAGTGGCCGAAGACCAGGGTGATCATGCCGATGTTCCAGTTGCCGGTGTTGCGGATCAGGAAGTAGGAGGTTTCCTCGGTGATGCCGGCATACCAGATCAGGAAGAACTGCGAGAAGGCGATGTAGGCCCAGAAGACCGTGAACGCGAAGAGCAGCTTGCCCATGATGTGGTAGTGCTCGCCGGTGGTCACGTGCTTGAGGTGGCCCTTGCTCTGCAGCCATGCGCAGACGATGATGATCACGGCCATCGAATTGAGGGCGGAGCCGGCGAAGAGGTAGACACCCCACATCGTCGAGAACCACTTGTAATCGAGCGCCATCATGAAGTCGAAGCCGGTGAAGGTGATGGTCAGCGCGAAGATGATCAGCGTGTAGGTCGAGTGGAAGCGGGCGCGGAACAGACGCTTGGTTCCGGGATTGGGATCGGTGTCCTGGTTGGTCGAGAGCTTGCGCAGGCCGAAGATCACAAGGCTGAGCCCCACGCCCCAGAAGATCACGCGGACATACCAGAACGGGATGTTCATGTACCAGTGCTTGTTGTAGAGCAGGTGGTCGGTGTGATGGAGGTAGTCCTTCATGTCCTTGGCGTGGCCGCTGGCGATTTCGCCGAGCCCCGCGCGATGGATGTTCATCCACTCGTAAAGGTATTGCTGGACCTGCGGGCAAAGCAGCGGCAGGCCGAACAGGAACATCCACGGGTAGGTCGAGCCGAGGTTTTCAAAAGTCCGGCGCACCGAGGTCCCCCACCCCGAGTTCGAGACGTTGTGGAGCAGGGTCCAGAAGCAGCCGCCGATCGACAGGGTCAGGAAGAAGTAGAAGGCGAACAACCACGAGTAGGCGTAGGAGCCCTTGACCGGATTGGAGGCGAAGAACAGCAGGTAGACGCTGATAAGCGTGCCGAGGAGGGCGATCGCCGCCGCAACGAGCTTCACCACGACCAACTTGGAGTTGTCGAGGTGGTCGCCGTGGATCGCGATATCTTTGGAAGTGACGTGGTGTCCCATTGCGGAAGGGTGCAAGAGTTATTTGGTGGAGGCTTTGGCGGCTTGCAGGGTGTGGATGTAGGCGATGATCGCCCAGCGGTCGCGGACCGGAATGGTTGCGGCGTAACCGCTCATGAGGCCTTTGCCGTTGCTGATGACCTCGAACAGCCGGCCATCCGGATAGGTTTCCGGGGAAATGTTGTTGAGATGGGCGTTGGGATTGCCGACCACCGGCACCCCGTATTGGTTCGTGATGCCGTCGCCGTTGCCGGAAACACCGTGGCAGACCGCGCAGTAGATGCCGTAGCGTTCCTTGCCGCGGCGGATGAGCGCCCCGGCGGATTCCGGGCTGAGCGCCAGCTCCTCGGGCATGCCGTTGCCGTAGTAGTCGCCGACATGGCCGGTGTAGTAGTAACCCGACTGGCCGCCGAATTCGTATTCCGGGATGCCGCCGATCTCGCGCAGGCCGTCGGCATTGAAGCCGCGGGGCTGGGTCGCGGTGAGTGGCAGGCGGCCGCCGTGGCCGTCGGAGAAGAAAGCGTCGGGTTTCTGGGCGCGCAGCTTGTCCTGGACGTCCATGTCCGGGAAAATCTGGACCGGTGGCTTGGAAAACTTCTGGCCCCGCAGGCCGAAGATGCCGACGACCAGCAGCGCGATCAGAGCGTAAGCGATGAAAAAGTAACGCATCGGGAGTGGATGATTGGAGATTGGGGCTTAGTCTTCTTCTTCGACGAGTTCGATGTTGTCGCCGCCGATCTGTTCGAGGAACTCGCGGGTGCCGCTTGCGCAGAAGTTGGCGTCGCGGGCTTCGATGGCGATGAAGAAGCCGTCGTCAGTGGCGCGGTGGAACTGGCGGCTGGCGAACAGCGGGTGGTTCAGGCGCGGCAGCTGGATCAGGCCGAGCAGGCCGAACAGCACGGTGAAACCGGAGAACAGGATCGTCAGCTCGAACATCACCGGGAAGAAGGCCGGAACGGTGAAGATGTTCGCCGGCTTGGCCTGGACGATGGTGGGGTAAAGCACCACCTGGGTCGAATACGCGAGGGTGAAGGCGGTGGCGGTTCCGGTCATGCCGCCGAAGAACACGAACCAGGGCAGGATCGAGCGCTTGAGGCCCATGGCGGCGTCGAGACCGTGGATCGGATAGGGCGAATAGCAGTCCCATTTCCGGATCCCCGCATCGCGGACCTTTTCCGCCGCCTTGTATAACGCGGCGGCACTCTTGAATTCGGCAAGGTAACCGTAAACTCGTTTGCGTGTGGTGCTCACTGGGGAAAGGTTGATGAGTTAAAAGTTACAAGTTATCGGGAAGAATTTGAGCCGGCAGCCTCGACGAGCTCTTTCTGATAGGCGGCTTCGACGACGACCCCGTGGTCCGGGTGGCTTTCGATGTCCTCATGGTGCGGATCGGACTCGACCTTGGTCCACTTGACCTCGGCAATGTTGATGCAGGGCAGGAAGCGGAGGAAGAGCATGAAGAGGGCGAGGAACATGCCGATGGTGCCGACAAACAGGAACTGGTCCTGGGCCGACGGGCTGAAGGTCTTCCAGTCACCCGGCAGCCACATGCGGGCCAGGGTGGTCACGATGATGACGAAGCGCTCGAACCACATGCCGACGTTCACGCACATGGCGATGGCCATGACCACCCAGAGGTTCTCGCGGCACTTCTTGAACCAGAAGAACTGCGGGGAAATCACGTTGAGCGACATCATCGCCGCATAGGCCCACCAGTAGGGACCGGCGATCCGGTACTTGAAGGCGCTCATCTCGTAGAGCGCTCCGGAGTAGAAGGCGACAAACAGCTCCATCAGGTAGGCATAGCCGACGATCGTGCCGGTCAGCAGGATGATCTTGGCCATGTTGTCGATGTGCTTCATCGTGATCAGGTCCTGCAGCCCGTAGACGAAGCGGGCGGGGATCATGATCGTGAGCACCATCGCGAACCCGCCGAAGATCGCCCCTGCCACGAAGTAGGGCGGGAAGATGGTGGTGTGCCAGCCGGGCACCACCGAGGTGGCGAAGTCGAAGGACACGACCGAGTGCACGGAAAGCACCAGCGGGGTGGAAAGGGCGGCGAGCAGGAGGTAGGCCATTTCGTAGTGGCTCCACTGGCGGTTGCCGCCGCGCCAGCCGAGGGAGAAGATCCCGTAGAGGATCTTGCGCAGGCCGGGCTTGCAACGGTCGCGGATGGTCGCGAGGTCGGGCACCATGCCGAGGTACCAGAAGATCAGCGAAATCGTGAAGTAGGTCGAGACGGCGAACACGTCCCACAGCAGCGGCGACTTGAAGTTCTGCCAGATCGCATTGGCATTCGGCACGGGCGCCAGGAACCAGGCGAACCAGACACGGCCGACGTGGAAGGCGGGGAAGATGCCCGCGCACATCACGGCGAAGATCGTCATCGCCTCCGCAGCGCGGTTGATCGAGGTCCGCCAGTTCTGACGGGTGAGGAACAGGATCGCGGAGATCAGGGTTCCGGCGTGGCCGATACCGATCCAGAACACGAAGTTCACGATCGGCCAGCCCCACATCACGCGGTTGGTGTTGCCCCAGATGCCGACGCCGGTCGACACCAGGTGGATCAGGCCGCCGCCGACACCGATCAGGGCGATCAGGGCCGAGGGGATGAACAAGAGCCACCAGAGAAGCGGC
>CBFGOB010000084.1:0-9341 GCA_965650215.1 uncultured bacterium
ATGTAGCGATTGTTGGCGCGACGGGTGCCGTCGGCGTAGAGATGCTTCTTTGCCTTGAGCAGCGGAATTTCCCGCTTGGAAAGCTCAAATTGCTGGCTTCGGCGCGTTCGGCGGGCAAGCCGGTGACCTTTCGCGGCGAGCAACTGGTGGTCGAGGAGCTGACCCACGATTCCTTTGCGGGCGTGGACATCGCGCTTTTCAGTGCCGGCGGCGGAATTTCCAAGGAATTCGCCCCTTCGGCGGCTGCTGCCGGTGCGGTGGTGATCGACAATTCCTCCGCCTTCCGGATGGATGCCGATGTGCCCTTGGTGGTGCCTGAAATCAACCCCGAGGCCGCCAAGCAGCGGCCGCGCAACATCATCGCCAATCCCAACTGCACGACCATCATTTCGTTGATGGCGCTGGCACCGTTGCATGAGCGTTTCGGGCTGCGTTCGGTCATTGCCTCGACCTACCAGGCGGTTTCCGGCTCCGGTGCGCAGGGGATTGCCGAGCTGGAGGAGCAGATGAAGGCGCTGGCCAACGACCAGCCCTTCTCGCCGCGGGTGTATCCGCGCCAGATCGCGTTCAACGTCATCCCCCAGGTCGATGTCTTCACCGAGAACGGCTACACCAAGGAAGAACTCAAGATGCTCAACGAGGGCCGCAAGATCATGGGTCTGCCGGAGCTGCGGGTGTCCTGCACCTGCGTGCGGGTGCCGGTGATGCGTTCGCATTCGGTGTCGATCACCGCGCAGTGCGAGCAAGCGGTGGACGTCGAGCAGGCGCGTCAGGCCTATGCCGGCAAGCCCGGTGTGCGGGTGGTTGATGATCCGGCCAGGATGGAGTTTCCCGTGCCGCTCGACACGACCGGCAAGGACGACTGTCTGGTCGGGCGCATCCGCAAGAACAGCGTGTTCAACAACGCGCTCGACCTCTGGGTCGTGGGGGACCAGGTCCGCAAGGGCGCGGCTCTCAACGCCGTCCAGATCGCCGAGATCCTGTGAGCCCCGATGGGCTCTTAACGGAGAGGGATTCACGGCAGTGGGATCCGTCGCCCCTTGGCGCGCTTCATGTCGCTGCGGCCGATGATTTTGTGCTGTGCGTGGGGCTGCTGCGGATCTAGCGTGGCCAGTCTCGAATCATGTGTTGGATCCAATCGTTGCTCGGCCTGTTCGGTGTGTGGTTGTGTGCCGGACTGTTTGCCACCGCGGCGCAGGTTGAGAAGAGCCCGGCACCCGATTGGGTTTCGTCCTTGGAGCCAGCGGTCGTCAAGGATGCGGGTCGAAGCAACGGGTCGGTGCGCTACCTGTTGTCCGATTCCCAGAGGCACATCGAGCAGGATGTGCACTACGGTTCGTATGCGATCACGATCCTGACGCCGGCCGGGGCGGAGGAATTTTCCCAGCTCAGCGTCGATTTCCAGCCGAGTTACCAGCGGCTGAAGTGGCACCGTCTGGTGGTCGAACGGGACGGGCAGGTCCAGGACCGCCTGCCGTCGGTTGAGTTCGAAGTGATCCGCCGCGAGACGGGCCTGGACCGTCAGCTCTATGATGGTCAGCTGACGGCGCATGCGATTCTCAAGGACATCCGGCCCGGGGATACGATCCGCTACGCCTACAGCATCACCGGTTCGAATCCGATTTTTCGCGGTCAGGTGCATTTTTTCTATCAGATGGCCTATGGGGTTGCGGTGGACCGGATCCACCGTTCCGTCATCTGGGATCCTGCGAAGCGCGATCTCCGGTGGCGGGTCGACGGAGCCTCTCTGGAGCTTGAGGAGCGGGAGTTTGAGGGTGGCTTGCGCAAGTTGTCTTATGACCGCAAGGACCTCGCGAAGTGGGAAACCGAGGACAACACACCGTCGTGGCATCCGGATTTCCCGTGGCTGGAGGTGTCCGACTATCGCCAGTGGAAGGGTTTTGGCGATTGGGCCTGGTCGATCTACGGCCGGCAGGATGGACTGCCTGCCGAGCTGAGGGAGGTATGCGATGGCATCGCCGCCAAGGGCGGGCCGCCGGACCGGCAGGTGGTGGAGGTTTTGCGCTGGGTGCAGAATCACATCCGGTACCTCGGCAGTTTTTTCGGTGATCACACGCACGAGCCGTATCCGCTCGATCAAATCGTCGAACGCCGCTACGGCGACTGCAAGGACAAGGGGGTGGCAACGGTCGCCATGCTGCGGCATCTCGGATTCGATGCCGCGCCGGCATTGGTCCATACCTATGAACTTCGAGCGATTGCCGACAAACTGCCTGGTCACGGCAGCTTCGATCATTTGATCGTCCATTTGCGCCTGGAGGGTGAGGACTACTGGCTCGATCCCACGCTGGCGTTCCAGGGTGGTGGCTTGAAGGACTTGTATGGGCGCGACTACGGGTTTGCGTTCGTGGTGCGCGAGGGGGCGGATGCCTTGGTTCCCGTCAAGCCACGGGGGCTTGATCTCAAGCGCACCGAGTTGACCGAGCGTTTCGACATTTCCGAGATGGACGGTCAGTCGGTGCTGCGCGTGACCACGGTGGCGACCGGGCGCGATGCGGACAGCCTGAGGAGGACTTTCGCGACCAGCAGCATCGAGGAGTTGGAAAAGAGTTACCGTGATTTTTATGCGGCCGATTACCCGCAGATCGAGGTCGCGGAACCGCTGGCGATGGAGGACGACCTGGAGGCGAACCGGATCACCTTGCGCGACCATTACCGCATCACGGGCATTTGGCAGAAGGGTGAGAAGGAGAAGTCGAATGCGGGCCTGCATGCGCGCTATCTCGGGGATTTCATCGCCGTGCCCAAGGAGTTGGAGCGCAAGAGGCCTTATGAGATCGCCCACCCGATGAACCTCCGCCATGTGATGGAGGTCGTCATGCCTGAGGCGTGGTACACGACGCCGGAAGAGGTTGTCGAATCCCTGCCTTCGCTGGATTTCCGTTACCACACGCGCAGCGAGGGCAAGGTCTGCACGATCGCCTTCGACTGGAAGAGCAAGAGCGACCACGTCATGCCTGCGGATTTCAAGCGTTTCCGGGATGTGACGTCCAAGGCCGAGCGCCTGTTGCATCAGACCTTCTCGCCACCGGAGTCCTCATCGAAACACGAGCAGGTGCTTTACAGCCGCTTGGTGCTTTTCGGCATGGTCGCCGCCGGTTTTTTCCTTGCGGTTCTGATCTCATGGTTGGTGTGGCAGTGGGATCCTCCTGCGCGTGAGGCGGTTCCCGGGGCGCCGGCCGGGCTCGGGGGATGGATGATCCTTCCGGTCATCGGCTGTTTCATCAGCCCTCTGGTTTCGATCCGCGAGCTTTTCATTTACTTCTCGTCGATCGGCAACGAAGGCTTCGCGCTGTTTGGCGACTACCCGGAGCAAGCGAAGTGGTTGCTTTGTTACACGGTTTGCGTGTTCGGCCAGTCGTTGTTGCTGTTCCTGCTCTTGTTCCAGATCTTGCTCCTGTTCCGGCGCAGGACTTCGTTCCCGTGGTTTTTCACAGGCCTGAGCGTGGTTTTCATCGTGGTGCATTTCTCACTCGTGCAGGTGCAGTCGCTGCCCTCGGCGATGAAAGGGGTGGGGGATCAGGAGGCGGTGAACAACGGGGTGAGGCTGGTGTTCCGCCTGTTCGTTTGGGGTTCCTACATGATGTTGTCCCAGCGGGTGCGTGCGACCTTCGTGGTGCGGCGGGATCCTCCGCTTCGTTCCGGGACCCCGCCGCCGATGCCGCGGGTCTTGCCGGGATCCATCGAGCCGCCGCCCACCGGGCAGAGCGGGGCCCAGAGCCTGTAGGCCGGCTGGTGGGCTGTAGTGCCGCGCGCCCGTCCGATGGAGGCAGGACCTTCGATGGGTCGCATCGCTCAGCCCTGGATGGCGTCGCGCACGAGCGCTTCGGGGTCGATGTCCGGGCGTTCGTAGGAGGAGATCGTTTCGCGGACCATGGCGACCGCGCTTTCGCGCTCGTCATGGATGGCTTGGACGCCGAGGGCCCGCAGGCGTTCGGCTTCGTCGGCGAATTTCGCGCGGCCGAAGATGCAGATGCCGGGATTGCGCTCGCGCACCAGTGGTACGGCCGCGCAGGTGGCGTTGACGGCGGGAAACGTGAAGGCCATCAGCCGTGCACGGGCGATGCCTGCGAGGTCGAGGGCCTCCGGGTGGGTGGCGTCGGCGAACAGCACGCGCTGGCCCTCGCGCTTGAGTTGAAGCACGGTGTTTGAATTCATCTCGAGGATCAGGGTTTCCACGCCGCAGCGTTTGAGTGCTTCGTTGAGCGCGCGGCCGACGGGGCCGTAGCCGCAGATGATCGCGTGGTCGCTGATTTCCTTGATGCTGGCCTTGATCGACAGTGCCTTCGGTTCCGGTTGGTGAGGCTGGATGATGCCGAGGCGCTCGAGTTTCAGGGCGAAGGGGAGTGAGAGTTTCATCAGGGATGGCACGGCGGCCATCGTGATGGCGGTGCAGACGAGCAGGATCTGCTGGATGGTCGGGTCGAAGGGTTTGTAGCCGTTGGCTTCGCCGATGAGCACGAGCGAGAATTCCCCTGTGCTGGCGAGGCTGCAGGCGGCGAGCAATCCCGAGCGGGTGGGGATTTTGAGCAGCTTGAGGATGCCGAACGCGATGCCGCCTTTGACCAGCAGCAGCGCGACCGTGCCGGTGAGGATGAGCACCCATTCGTCGAGGATTACCGAGATGTCGATCAGGAGTCCGACCGAGACAAAGAAGATCGCGAGGAAAAGGTCCTTGAAAGGCAGGATGTCCGAGAGGATGCGGTGGCTGTAGATCGATTCGCTGACGACGAGTCCGGCGGTGAAGGCGCCGAGTGCGAGCGAGAGGTCGAGGGCGCCGCCGGCGAAGGCGACGCCGGCACAGATGCCGATGACGGTGAGGGTGAAGAGTTCGCGGCTGCGGGTTTTGGCGACGGCGTGGAGCAGCGGGGTGAGGCAGAATTGGCCGAAGAACCAGGCGCCGCCGAGGAAGCCGATGCCTTTGAGCAGGGAGATGCCGATGGTGCTGCCGAGGGATTCCGACGCTCTCGGTTCGTAGAGTGCGGGCAGCAGGAGGAAGACCAGGATGACCAGCACGTCCTGGAACAGGGCGATGCCGAGGCTGCTGCGTGCGCCGGGGTTGTTTTGCTGGCCGAGGTCCTGGAAGGATTTCATCGCGACCGCGGTCGAACTGACGGCCACCGCCGTTCCGAGCACGGCGCAGTCGATGGGTTGGAAGCCGAAGGCCTTGGCGGTGAGGGCGGCGACCAGCGCGGTGATCGCGACCTGGAGGGATCCGCCTAACAGGGTGGTGCGCCACAGGTGGCGGAGCTCGGTGAGGGAGAACTCGATGCCGAGGGTGAACATCAGCAGGATCACGCCGATTTCGGCCAGATTTTGGATGACGGCGTCGTCGCGTTCCATGCCGCTGATCCACAGCAGGCCGACGTTGCTGATGAGCACGCCGGTGAGCAGGTAGCCGACCAGCAGGCTTTGTCTGAACTTGATGAGAAGCAGTGACATCAGCACCGCGCAAACCAGGACCATGGCCAGCAGGGCGAAGAGCGGGGAGATGCCCGGGCTGCTGTTGGCGAGGGTGGACCATGCGTGGATCATCAGCTCCAGATTTCCGTGAAATCGGTCTTCGGCAAAGGATAAAACGCATCCGCTGGACAAGTCGCGTTTGCCGGGCCATGGCTGGGGCAGCTAGATCCGGTCATGCCCGAGCTTCCTGAAGTTGAAACCACCCGCCGCGGTGTCGAACCCCATGTCCGTGGGACGGTGATCGATGAAGTCATTGTCCGGCGCCGTGATCTGCGTCAGCCGGTGACCAAGGGCATCGGGGCGCTGGAGGGCCGCAGGATCACGGGAGTTTCACGGCGCTCGAAGTATCTGCTCTTCGGCATCGAGGGGGGCGGGGTCTTGCTGGTCCATCTGGGCATGTCCGGCAGCTTGCGGGTGATCGATCCCTCGGACGAGTGGCGCAAGCACGATCATGTCGGTCTGACTCTGGCGAACGGCAAGCAGCTCCGATTTCACGACCCGCGGCGTTTCGGCTTGGTGTTGTGGATCAAGGGAGAGCCCGGGGAGCATCCCTTGCTCAGGGATCTGGGACCTGAGCCCCTGTCCGAGGATTTTCAGGTGGCGGGCCTGAAGGCGGCTTGTGCCGGTCGCACGGCGGCGATCAAGCAGGTCATCATGGATGCCAAGGTCGTGGTCGGCGTGGGCAACATCTATGCGTCCGAGTCCTTGTTTCGCGCGGGCATTCTGCCGCGGACGCCGGCCAAGCGGATCTCTTCGGCACGTCTGCAAAGGCTGGTGGATGCGATCCGCGAGGTGCTCGGGCAGTCGATCCGTGAAGGCGGGACCACCTTGCGTGATTTCCTCAACAGCGATGGCAATCCGGGTTATTTCAAGCAGCGGCTGTTCGTCTATGGCCGCGAAGGCGAACCCTGCCGGGTTTGCGGCACTCCGATCCGGCAGGCCGTGATGGGTCAGCGGTCGACGTATTGGTGCCCGAAGTGTCAGGCTTAGCCTGGGGATGGTGAATCCCGGCACCAGGTCTTGAGATTGAGGTGGGCTTTCGAGGGGTTCGGCTGGCGAAGCGAGCGGCCGGCACGCCAGCGCCACCAGCGGGAGAGGGTTGTTTCGGCGCGATCGAGAGCCTCGAGGTAGCTGGCGAACAGTGGCTGCAGCGGACTGGCCTGGCGCAGGCCGGGCCATTTGTCGAGGATCGCCCAGTCGCCGCCACGGGTGCGGAAGAGATGGCTGAAGTGGAAGAAGATCAGGGCTTGGCCGTCGACTTCGAGGCCATGGTTGCGGGCGCGGAGTGCATGTCGGTCGAGATTCCATGGCGCGAGGTTGTGGCCGGGGTGTTGGAGTTCGACGAGATCCGGGTAGCGCCGGGGCCACTGGTCGAGGTAGCCCTGATTCATGAACTTGCCGTTTTCGACGCGGTTGTGGCACCAGCGGATGCAGTCCTCGCTCCAGTCGTGGAGGCAGCGCAGGCCGGTGGGGTGCTGGCGCCAGATCCCGAAGCCGGCATTGTAGCGGCCGTAGTTTCGCAGGGCATCGAGTTGCGGGGAAAACCGGTGCGGGCTGATGGCGATCGGAGCGGTGCCGGTTTCATCGGCGAGTGCCTGCGGGCTGGAGAAAAAGCAGGTGTCCGCGTCGACGAAGGCGAGCAGGCTGCCGGGTTCGAGCGCTTGCAGGACATGCAGCAGAAAGGGTGCCTTGAGGGTGGCGTAGTATTCCCAGGGTTTTCGCTGTCGGCGGAGTGGCCGCAGGCGGGGATCGGCTTCTTCGAGGCTGCGTATCCTAACAGTCGTCACGCTGAGTCCCCCCCAGCGGTGGAGCCAGCGTTCGATGGCTCCGTCGAGGCAGAGGATGGTGAAGGATGCCTCGGGTTCGAATTGACGGAGGGACTCGATCATGACCCGCAGCCTTGTGGCGTAGCGGATGTCTGCGCTGCTGCAGAAGTGCCGGATCATGAGGGTCTTGATGCGGAAAGGTGGGTGCGGAGCGTGTCGACGGCTTCCGCTCTCGTCTGCGCATCACACTGGCACCAGTGGGCGTGGCGAGTGTGGAGCCGGGCGACGGCATTGGCGAAGTCCTTGGGTTCGAGTCCGTCGTTGGTGAAGGATCGGGAGACCCAGGTGAGGCGTGCGTCGAGTTGCGCGTAGCGGGCGAGCAGGAGATCGGGGTTGGCGGGCAGATCGTGGCGCTCCGGCCGGGCGACCCCGCCGAAGCCGAATGGCAGGCCGGCGGTGTGGACGCGTTCGGCGATGCGATCGAGTGTGTCCGAGACCGCCATGTGCATCGGGCCGGCAAGGCCGTATTGCAGGCTGAGGTCGTTGAGTCCGGCCATCACTTGGCTGATGCCGGCCACGGCGAGGATCCGTTCGAGGGTCTCGACCGCCATGCGGGTTTCGATGAGCAGAATCACCTCGCAGCGTCCGTCGATGTGGCGGACGAACGATTCGACTTCGGCGGCGGTGTCGAAACCCGGAAGCATGAGCGACTTCGCGCCGTGTGCGATGGCTTCATCGATTTCATCAGCGGACCCGGCATGGGGACGGTTCAGTCGGGCGAAGGGTTTCGCCCGGCGGACGTGGCGGCTAACAGTCCGCAGGTCCTTGAGTTCGTGTTCCGAGATCCGGGCGTTGGCGACCGTCGATTGGCGTTCCGCCTTGCCGAGGCGTTCGATGTCGATGCCGATGCGTTCAATGCCAGCGGCGTCGGCAGCGGCGATCCATGCCGGATCGCGGCTGAGGTGGGTGAGTTCGAGGGTCCGGGACAAGGGGGGCTCAGTCGAGTTTCACCGGGATCGCCTCGGAGCCCGGCGGCAGCAACCAGTCGTCGGGGTTCGCGTAGTCGAAGGGGCGGTCGTTGAGGACGATGTAGTGGGCTTCTTCGCTGCCGATATTGCGCAGGGCGTGCCAGACGCCGGGAGGGATGTAGATGTAGCGCGGGCGGGCGAGGTTGAAATTGAGGACGCAGCCTTTGCCGCGGGTGGGCGAGTCTTCGCGCGAATCGTAGAATCCCATGCGGATCGTGCCGCGGACGGGGAAGACGATGTCCTCCTGTTCGTGATGGCGGTGCCATTGGGTGGTGAGTCCGGGGAGGAGTCCGACAAAGACCACATGGCCGACCGGAAACCGTCCATCGAGCCATTCGGGGCGGAAGATTTCGGTGAGGACACCGTTCGGATAGACGACATTCTTCACCTCATGGAGTTTCAGTCCGTCGATGGGCAGCGGGTGGATCGGATCCCAGTTGGCATCGAGCGAGGGTTTGGCCTTGAATTCGAGTGCGGATGGGTCGGGCATGGGAGTCAAGGTGCTGGGTTTAACGCGATTCGGTTCCAGACGCGAGGTCTTTCACGCCATCAAGCATCGCGCCCCGCCCTCAGGCGAGGTCGACCATGTGGCCGCCGCGGGCGCTGACCCATTTGCCCTTGCGGACCACCTGGGTGAAGCCGAGGCCGTGTTGGGCGGCGGCGGTGAAGACGTCCCAGGCCTGGGTGGCCAGGATGCCGGAGACGATGAGGTCGCCACCGGGGGCGAGTGATTTCGCAATCACCGGCCAGGCTTGGATGAGGACGGTCGAGAAGATGTTGGCGAGCACGACATCGTAGCCTTTGGCGCGCGGTTTCCATTTCATGATGTCCTGTTGCCGGATCGTGATTTCCGTTGTGCCGTTGCGCTGCGCGTTGCGTTCGGCGACGGCGACGGCGAAGGGGTCGAAGTCGCAGGCGAAGGCGTCGTCGCATCCGAGCTTGCGGGCGGCGATGGCGAGCACGCCGGTGCCGGCACCGAGGTCGGCTACGCTCCAGCGGCGGCCCTTGCGTTCGCGGGCGATGTCGACCAGCAGCCGCAAGCAGGTTGAGGTGGTGGCGTGGT
>CBFGOB010000085.1:0-9285 GCA_965650215.1 uncultured bacterium
AGGGCACGGGTGAAATCGGCCACCTCCGGTGCCAGAAGTTCCAGCTCGCGGCCCAGTTTCGGATCATCCGGAAACTGCTCGCGAATCTCGGCAAGCTGCTCCCACGCCGCATACGGCTGACCGGCCTTGCGGAATTCCTCGGCCTTGCCGATCGAGGTCTCGATCTTCATCAGGTTGGTCATGATCTGCTTGAACGCGTCCTCGCGCTCGGGATCGCCCTGGATCGCGGGGGCGATCTCATACTGGCGCGATGCGATCTCGCGATAGTTGCTTTCGCGCAGAAGACGGTCGAAATCGTTGCGGGCGCTGACCATCGCGCCACCGGCACTGATCAGCTGGCGGAATTCGTTGAGCTTGGGGTTGGTCGGCCAGATCTCGGCCGCCGACTTGATCTTGGCCGCGGCCTTGTCGCTGTCGCGCGCCAGCAGGTGGGCCTTGGCCTCCTCGATCGCCAAGTCCGACGCCAGGGTGTAAGCCGCGATCGCGCTGTCCATCTTCGACGAGGGGAAATCCCGGGCCCGCGACTTGAGACCGTCGGTCAGGGCCTTGGCCTTGGTGTAGTCGCGCGCCTGCAGCGCGCCATAAAGCTCATTGAGATCGCGGAAGTAATTGAGGACCTGTTGCTTCTTCTCCAGCTCCAAGGTCGCCACCGGTGCAAGGTATTCGCCGAGCGCAAACGCTTCCATCAGCCGCTGCGATGCGGAATGCAACTCGTTGCGGGAAAGCATCAGGTTGAAGGCCTCGACATACTTGGTCGTCTCGCGGATCGCTTCGTTGGACAGCGAGTCCAGCGAGGAAACCGTCGGACTGACCCCGACCGACTCCGCAAAGAGCTTGGAGACGTCGGAGTCCTTCTTGATGCGCAGGGTGCTGTCGCCGTCCTTCCAGATCTGGTTGTAGAAGCGCGCGGCCATCAGGACATGCTCGTAGCGGCGCTGCACGAACCATTGCACCATGTTGACCTGATACTGGGCCTTGGTCTGGATCGTCTGCGCTTCGGTGCGCGCGATGTTCGCCTTCTTGAGCGCCTCGATCTCGGCGATGCGCTTGAGCGTGTTGGCATACTTCAGCGACTGCGCGCCGGCACCCAATGTCGTCGAGTTGCTCGGCTTCTTGCCGTTGCCGCCACCTGTGGGAGCCTTGTCACCGAGGGTCTTGTCCCGCTCGTGGCGGGCCTGCCAGTCGCCTTGGGCCGAGATCTGTTTCTTCTCGGACTCGAGGGAATCGTTCAGCTTGTTGAGGCCGTTGACGTCCTGCTTGGCCAACATCGCCATATAGATTGATTCGGCCAACGAGCCGCAGAGGTTCGCGTCGCCAGGATACGTCGAGGCCTCGGGCAGAAGTTTGAATGCGGCGTAGAGGTCCGGCCCTCCCGAACGGAACGGTGAAATCGTCGCCAGGATGCTGGCAATGTTCCTGCGGTATTCCCTTGCCTCCTCGTCGCTTTCAGGCGGTTGGCTGAGAAACTTTTCAAAACGCGCCTTGAGGATCCGGTTGTCACCCAGAGGAATCGTGACGCCGCCGACGGTGACGGTCTCCGCCGAGGGGTCCAGCAGCGGGATTTCCTGCCCGAGAATCCCGGGCCCGCTGGCCTGCTTGGGCGCAGCCGCGGTGTCGACCGGCGGGCTCTGGGCCTGCGTGCCTCCCGCAGGCTTGGCCGGCGGTGTGTATACCTGCGCGTGCGCGCCGTCGAAAAGGGCCAGGATCAGGATCAGTGGGGCTTGAAATTTCATAAGTCGGTTAGAGGCGGTTGATCCCGGTCGCGACGGCGATGCCGCCCTGCTTGAATTCCACGCGGAAGGAATACCGCTGCTTGGTGTCGATGTTGAGGTGGTTGAACTTGGTCGGAATCTCGATGCCGATGAATTCGTCGCCGCGCGGTCCGCTGACCTTCACGCTGACCAACTGGCCACGGCTGGAGAACTGGAGTTTTTCGTCGATCTCCCCGTCCACGACATAAACGTTGCTGCGCAGGCTGTTGCCATTTTCCAGCAGGTCGTCAATGCGCAGCGCCGGCACGTCGCCGAACGAGGCGGGCTTGTCCTTGAACAGCAGGCTGCCGCCGTAAATCAGCCCACCAAGGACCACCACCGCGGCCAGGATGATGCCGGGATTCAAACCAGAACTTGCGCGACGTGCCATAGGATCAAGGGATGGAATTTAAACAGGTGAAACACCCCGCAACCGGTAAAGTTGCACGGAAGATTCCATGCCTAGCAAACGAGACGGGGGGAACATAAGCAAAAAATCGGCTGCGGGGATCGAAAGACGGGGCGGTCAATCCCATTGGGGCCTGCAGGCGCCGGCCAAGGCCCCGATCAGGGCCACCCCGATGTGGATCCCGAGGATGAACAAACAGGAATTTTGCGCCGACAGGCCGGTATCGATGACCGATTTGACCGCATCGTAGACCTGGATCTGCAGGGCTTCAACCGAACCCGACCAAGCCCAGTAGGCGGAAATAAAGGGCCGGGTGAAGGCTTCGACATGCTCGGGCAGGGCCAGCACCGCACCGGAAAGGGGCAACTGGAACCCCACCAGGTAAATCGACAACAGCGATGCCTGCTCGGCGGTGCGCATCCACGACGAGATCGCCAGACAAATCGAGGTCATCGCCGCATTGACCAGCAGCAGGAACACCGCGTGATCGATGAAATTGCCGCGGAAGGGCCCGAAGAAATCGACGAAAAAGGCCATCCACACCGACTGGGTGATCACCAGACAGGCCAGGAACGCGATCTTCGAGGCCAGATAGGCGGACGGCCTCAGGCCACCGAACTTTTCCTTCTCATAAACCTGCCGCTCCCCCGCGATCTCGCGCGCCGAGTTGTTGGACCCCATGAGGGACAGCAACACGACCTGGAACATGATGATCCCCGACACCGCCGAACCGACCTTGGCCTGGTCGGCAAGCACGCTTTGGTATTCCTGGATGTTGGCAAAGACATCGCTGGAACGCATGTCGGAAAAACGCCGGATGTTGCCCGAGGCCTTGTCGCTGAAGAGCGTGACGATGATCGGAAAACACAGCAGGATCGCGAGTTGCAGCATGACCTGGCCGCGATCACGGAAAAAGATCCGCCAGCGGCGCGACAACAAGGTCGAAAACTGTCGGAAAAAGCCGGGCAAAGGCAGCGGCGCGACGCCGTTGGTGACGCTGCCGGACGGCTTCTCCGAGGGCTCGGCCCCCTCACCCGCATCCGCGGGGACGAGCTTCTCGCTCGGAATCTGCAGGCTGCCGCTCGCTATCAGCTGCTCGCGCTTTTTCTGCATCATCAGCGCATACGAATTCCGGTGTTTCTGCCACGAGGTATGCCAGCGTTCGGCACTCTGCGAAGCAAGGCGCGGATAAACCTCCTCGGTATCGTTGACCGAAAAGTAATGGGTGAGCTGGTCCGGCGGCCCGTGGAAGGCCACGCAACCTTCGTGAAGCACGACAATCGAATCATAGAGCTCCAAGTGCGCCAGCGAGTGCGTCACCGACATGACCACCCGTCCCTCCTTGCGCGAGAGGTCATGGAGCAGGCGGACGATTTCGCGCTCGGAGCGTGGATCCAAACCGGAGGTGACCTCGTCGCACAGCAGGAGCTTGGGATCGGAGACCAGCTCCATCGCGAGGCCCAGCCTGCGCTTCTGACCGCCGGACAGGACCTTGACCTTGCGGTCGGCAATCGCCGTCAGACCGGTCTCATCCAGCACCCGGTCGATCCGCGCGTCCAACTCGGTCACATGGCGCGTCCTGACCCGCAGGCGCGTGGCCGCCTCGACGGATTCGTCAACGGTCAGCGGATCGTAGGCAATCGAGAACTGCGGCACGTAGCCGATCTCAGTCGGCTCGAAATCCTGATCCTCCGACAGGTTGCGCCCCTCCCAGAACAAGGCGCCGTCGGTCTCCGGATTCAGTCCGGCGATCGTCTTGAGCAAGGTCGTCTTGCCACAACCCGAAGGCCCGACGATCGCCAGAAAGTGCCCCTTGGGCACTTGCAGGGAGACCCGGTTCACCAAGGGCACTTCCTCACCATCCTTGCGGATGGTGAAACTGACGTCTTTGAGCTCGATCACGCGCGATCCATAAGACAGGCCGCCGTGGAAGCCAAGATCATTCAGGGCGCATGCTCGGCATCGAGCGGCACGATGCGGATCTTGCCCGCAGGCTTCTGCTGCATTCCCGCACTCAGCGTGGGTGCCATCCCGGGCTTCGCCAGCAGCACAGGCGCGGACTGATCGAGCGCATTGCGCAGCGCACCCTCGACCAACTGACCGCAATGGATCTTCATCGGCGGCAAGGCCCCGAGGCCACCGCTCAGCTCGTTGGCACTCAGCGATTTCGCCTCCTCCGCGGTCTTGCCTTTGAGCAACTCGGTGGCCATCGACGCCACGGCGATCGCAGTCTGGCAGCCAAAAGCCTGGAAGGAAGCGCGGTCGATCACCCGCTTCCCATCCTTCTCCGTAAACTTCAGCCACATCCGCAGCATGTCGCCACACTCGGGTGAGCCGACGGTGCCGACGGCATCGGCGTCGGCGATTTCGCCTTGGTTCTTGGGATCGGCGAGGGCCTGCTGGACCTTGTCTTCAAACGAGCTCATGGGGGATGAATTGATACGGGATCCGCGGGATGCGGCGCGCCGGCAAGCTACGCGCCAAAACCCTGGAATTCAAGCACCCGTCGGATCCGGCGAATGAAATCCCTGGGCCACGCCGTATACCCGCTGATGAAATCCACGCTCGGACTCTGGATGCTGGCCGCCACGGCCGCCTTCGGGCAATTCGCCGATACCCCGCACCCGCGGCTCTGGTTTCCGGGCTCGGCGGATGCGGCTGTCCGCGAAAAGATCGCCAAGGACCCGCTGGCCGCCGCCCTCCACCAATCGGCGCTCCGCCAGGCCGATGCGATCCTCAAGGCGAGGACCTGCCGCTATGAAATCCCCGATGGCCGCAGACTGCTCCGGGAATCCCGGCTGGCACTCGAACAGGTGATCCACTGCGCCTGGGCATGGCGGCTCACCGGCAAACCGGAATACCTTCAACGTTCGGTCGCAGAGCTTGAAGCGGCCTGTGCCATGAAGGATTGGAACCCCAGCCACTTTCTCGACACCGCGGAAATGGCGGTCGCCGTCGCCATCGGCTACGACTGGCTCCACCCGGCACTGACGCCCGACCAACGCGCGATGTGCGAAACCGCGATCCGTGAGAAAGCGCTGATCCCCGCCAAAGCGGTGCACGACCAGAAAGGCTGGTGGACCAAGGCCCGCAACAACTGGGCCCAAGTCTGCGGCAGCGGCATCGCCCTCGCGGCCATCGCGATCCAAGGCCGGGATCATGATCTCTCGGCCGACCTCATCCGGCAAAGCATCGGACTGGTCGAGAAATGCGGGCATTTCTATCAGCCCGATGGCCTCTACCCGGAAGGCCCGGGCTATTGGCACTACGGCACGAACTACCACGTGATGCTGCTGGCCGCCTGCGAATCGCTCCGGCATCCGATGCAGGCACCCGAGAGACTGGAGCAAAGCGGCGACAGCATGATCCACCTCCACGGACCGACCCTGCTGCCCTTCAACTTCGCCGACGGCAATCCGCGCCCAAGCCGCAAGAGCCCCGCCCAATCATGGATCGCCACCCGCTACCGCAACGCGGACCAGGCCATGGACACCCGCGAACGGCTGAGGGACACACTCAATGATGCCAAAGGCAGCGGCATCTTTGACACCACCCCGCTCCACCTCCTCTGGCTCCCCGCCGAAGCACAACCCGGACAAACCCGGGCGAAGCACGCGGTATTCCACGGCGAGCAGCCCGTCGCATGCTTCCGCACCGGCTGGGACAAGAATGCCACCTGGCTCGCCATCAAGGCTGGCACCTCGAGCGGCGGACACGACCACATGGACGTCGGCTCGTTCTGCTACGACGCCAAAGGCAGCCGCTGGTTCCACGACCTCGGCGCCGACGACTACAACATGCCCGGCTACTTCGGTTCCGGCCGCTTCCGCTACTTCCGCCTCCAGAACCGCTCCCACAACACCCTCGAAATCGGCGGCAAACTCCAAACTGTCGGCATCCGTAGCGCCCCGATCCTCAGCTCCAGCACCGGCGGCAACCCGGCCACGGCAAGCATGGACCTCAGCCCCGCCTACGCCGATTCGGCGCAACAGGTGATCCGCTCGGTCCGCTTCGACGAAACCACCGGCGCCGCCATCCTCCATGACGAAATCACCGCCCCCTGCGGCGAGATCCGATGGCGCGCGATCACCGACGCCGCCATCGAAATCAACGGCCGCTCGGTCACCCTCACCAAAAACCGGCAATCGATCAGCCTCCGCCGGCTCTCGGCCGCAGGCAGCTGGAGCATCGAGGAACTCACCCCGCCTCAGGCGATTGAAAACCCGAACGAGGGCTTCCGCGCCCTCGTCCTGAGCGTCGACCCCGAAAGCACCGGGGCACAAAAAAACCGGACCTCGATACGAGTCGAGATCCGGCCGTGAATCGCGGAGCCTATTTCGGGTGGGCCTTGATGAAGTCGATGTTGTGACGCACGGAAGGCACGTTGTCCTTCCACTCGTTCTCATGCTCGATGGAAATGTGACCGTCGAAGCCTTGCTTGATCAGTTCCTCCAGGCAGGCCTTGGCGTCGACCACACCCTCGCCGGCGCGGACGACCGGAGCATCGCCCATCTTCGCCTTGTCCTTGAAGTGCACGCTGACAATCCGGCCCTTGAGGATCCGCAGGCAGTCGATCGGCTCAAGGTTCGATGTGCACCAATGGCCAAGGTCGGCGCAGGCCCCGAGGCGCTCGTCGCGGCTTTCGACCACGCCACGGATGTAAAGCGGATGCCAGACCTTGTAGTTCGGTTTCTTCATCGAACCGCCGTGCTCGTGGAAGGCAACCTTGATGTCGTACTTCTTCGCCGCCGCTTCCCACGCCACCACCTGCTCGGTGGACTCGGTGCACACCGCGTAAAGACCCATCTTCTTGGCAAAGGCCATGATCGGTTCGACTTCTTCCGGCTTCCAGGCATGCACCACACCATAGTTGACCGCATGCACGCCCTGGCGCTTGCACTCGGCCAGCAACTCCTCGCGGTCCGCGTCGGACATCGTGTGGTGAACCTTGACGTCGGAGCCTGGCTTCATCTTCTGCCCCGGATAAAACTCGATCAGGTTGCCACCCGCCTCCTTGGTCTTGGCAATCGCCTCGAAGGCCGTGAACTCCTTGAAGGTGTAGGCCTGGGCGCCAATGAACCAACCGTTCTGACGGAAACTCTCGGGAATCGGTTCGGCTTTCAGCAAGGGAGTGGCCGCAGCCACCACGGCAAGAATCAGATGGGGTATCGTTTTCATAGGAATTACAGGGGGGGCATCAGGCACCCGTCTATCGCCTTACGCATGCGCCAGACCCAGCCTTGCAGCAATCTTTTTCCTCAGGCAGAAGGACCGGACAAAAGCCAACACCACCTCAGCCTTCAGCTCCCGCCACCTCAATGCGGGATGAACCGCGAAGTGCAGGCCGAGGGCCACGACCTCGCCAAGCCGGAGATTTTATTCTCCGGATGGCACCGTCACCCGCATCCGGATGAACCGCTGTGGTGCCTCAGTCGGATCCAACGACACCGCATCGCGCGCGCCGAAGATGCGGGAGCCATCGGCCTCCTCGCTTGACACACCAAGCAGCACCGTGTGACCCGGACCGCCCGCCCACGAATCCCCATCCAGCGTCCCGCTGGTCTCGATGGTGATGGCCGCATCGACCGCACCCGCGCTGACCCGGTAGGCGATGCCGAGGTAGGATAGCCCCCCTTCGCTCACCAGGCCGCACTGCGGCAGCTGCGTCGGGCAATTTGCCAACTTCGGACTGGTGCCCAAGGCATACTCGAGCGCGTTGGAAATGCCATCGCCATCCGGATCAGCATCCGGCCCCTTGATCTCGGGTGGATCGGCAACGGGAAAGGACAGGTTCACCCAATTGCCCCAAGCCGCATCAAGCGGCACCCCGCCGGGCTGACCACCGACACCGCAGCTCGCCACCCAGTTCGACACCAGGCTTGGATCGGGATTTTCCGTTGGATTCACCAGCAGCAACGATGCGCCGAGCCCGTCGGCCCTCATCGGCCAGGGCGTAACATCGTCGTAGGTGAAATTGACCAGATCCACCGCAGCCCCACCGCCCGGCGGCGTGTAGACCAGCTTCACCTGCTCGCCACTGTCGCTGAAATTCGCCGAGTAGGCGGCGGCGATCATCGAATCGTAGGCCGTGCCATAGCGGTAGCGGAAACCATCGAGACTCTTGACCACCAGGAAACACTCCCCGGGCTCGACATAGGGAACATTTCCGCCGCTCAGCGGCAGCGTGCAAGTGATGCCGTAAAAACTCAGCCCGGCAGTGCTCACCGGCTTGCTGCCAATGTTCATCACGCGGCAGTAGTCAAAGCTGTCGGCATTGTAACCCAAACTCAACTCGGCGGCCGTCGGCGGCGCGCCATGATACATCAGCTCGGCGATCACCAGATTGCCATGGGCGGGCTCGTCGGGGTCGATCACATAGGACGCCTCGTTCAACGGCGACCACTCGCCGCCATGGAGCACCCGCACCCGGATCGTGCCGCTGGCCGTCAGCGTGAGCGGACCGGTGTAAACCAATGCATTCGGATTGACCGCACCGCCGCTCAGCCGCGGATCGCTGCCATCGGTGGTATAATAGACCGTGCCCTCGCCAGCGGTGATCGTGAGAGTACTTCCGTAATCAATGATGCCCGACGGCAGACTCAAGCCTGCGGCGGGCGTGGCTGGCCAATAACCGTGCGTGATGAACGAGGCCGGCCCGTTGCCGAACAGGTGGCTGCGACGGCCGCTGGATTCATCCGTCCAGGTGTTGAACCACTCTTCCTTGAAACTCTGGCCAATCACGTAATTCATGATCGGGCTGACCAGCGCCTTGAGCTCGTCCTTGGTGCGCTTGAGCCAGAAGTTGGCATTGAGGCTCGCGCGGTCGTCCAGCACGCCTCCATTGAAAAAGTGCTTCTGGATCCGGTCTGCAAGTGTCAGACGGAACTCCGCCGAGCTTTGCAGGCGGTTGAAGATCCGTCCGACCTCGGTGTTGTTGTTCTTCAGGTCGAGGCCGATGGTGTCATAATCGGCATTCTTGTTGGTATACCCGACGGCATTGAAGCCGCCCTCGCTGTCCCAGTCGGCGAAGCGGAAAATGCTGTTCGCGCCCGTGCTGCGCTCACGCGCCATCGCCCAGTTGTTGCCGGGCCAATCCCACATCGCGGAGTAGATCTTCATCAGGTA
>CBFGOB010000086.1:0-9268 GCA_965650215.1 uncultured bacterium
CATCCATGGATTTTTCTTCGGCCGACGAACAGCCACCGAACGCAAGCAGGCTCAGGGTGCAGGAGAGCAGACAAACACCTTTCATGGGGGTGAACGTCGCATCCCCAGCGGTTTATTCCACCAGAAATGCACCCGGAACCCCGAACGGGCCTCTCAGACAAACTGCTCGCGCAATACCGCACTGCGGTAATCGCGGTTCAGGCGGGCGATGTGGTCGACGCTGATTTCCTTCGGACAGGCAGCCTCGCATTCATACTGGTTGGTGCAGTTGCCGAAGCCCTCCGCATCCATCTGCCGGACCATCGCCAACACCCGCTTGTCGCGCTCGGGTTGACCTTGCGGCAAATGACCGAGATGGGAAACCTTCGCGGCCACAAACAGCATCGCGGACGCGTTTTTGCAGGATGCCACGCAAGCACCGCAGCCAATGCAGGCCGCGGCGTCAAAGGCACTGTCGGCATCGGGTTTTGGAATCGGGATCGCATTGGCATCCACTGCCGAGCCGGTGCGGACATCGACATAACCGCCCGCGGCGATGATGCGGTCGAAGGCCTGCCGATCGACCACCAGGTCGCGCAGCACCGGGAAAGGATTCGCGCGGAACGGCTCGATCCAGATCGTGTCGCCATCGCTGAATTTCCGCATGTGGACCTGGCAGGTCGTGATCCCCCGCTCCTTGCCGTGCGGAACGCCGTTGATCGTCAGCGAACAGGTGCCGCAAATGCCCTCGCGGCAATCGTGATCGAACTGGATCGGCTCCCCACCGTCGAGAATGATGCGCTCATTGACGATATCGAGCATTTCCAGGAACGAAGCCTCTTCCGGAATGTCCTTGGCCTCGTAGGTCACGATTTTACCCTGTGCGCTGGGCCCCGACTGGCGCCATACTTTGAGTGTCAGATTCATGGGATTTCGATGCGGAAAGATGAGTGGAAATACCGCTGCACGGCCACGGAAAGCCAGCAACAGCGGAAGAGTAATCAGGCATCGCCTCCGGGCTAGGAGAAAAATCAGGATTCCTTCACAAATCGACCGAATTTCCCCGCATTCCTTGCGGGTCGAATCGAAAAATCCAGGCTCCGAAAAAATCGGATTTGACAGTCCGGAAACCCGGTGTTTTTTTCCCGCGTCGCAAGACACGGCGGTCCGATTGAACGTCCCTTTGGGTTTTTGGGTTTTTCCCGGGGATAATCGATCGGGCCGCTTTTTTTATCCCCGGTACGGGTGCGGCGCTCAACCCGCACCCTGCTCCGCTTTTTCCTTGGCCAGCTTGGGGTCCTTCCAGGTCGACTGCACGTAAACCTCGCGCAATTCCTTAAAGCCGATCTCGCAGGGGCTCTGGGACATCAGGTCCGCTCCCTTGTTGTTTTTCGGGAACGCAATGACCTCACGGATGCTGTCTTCGCCCGCGATGAGCATCGCGATGCGGTCCAAACCGAGCGCCAGACCACCGTGGGGCGGAGCACCGAAACGGAAGGCGTCCAGGATGTGGCCGAACTTGATCCGCTGTTCCTCCTCATTGACGCCGAGGATCTGGAACATCTTGGCCTGGAGTTCCTTTTCATGGATCCGGATCGAACCGCCGCCGAGTTCGTAGCCGTTGAGCACAACATCGTAGGCCATGGCGCGGACCTTCGCATAGTCGCCGGCCTCGAGCAGGGCGATGTCGTCGGGATTCGGACGGGTGAAGGGATGGTGCACCGCACACCAGTGGCCGCTCTCCTCGTCCTGGGCGAGCAGGGGGAAATCGACGACCCAGAGGAAATTCAGGGCCTTCGAACCCTTGGTCAGCTCCATCATCGCCGCACATTCGGTGCGGACCCTGCCGAGGATCGTGGAAACGCTCTCCCTCTCACCGGCGGCGAAGAACACAATGTCACCCTCCTGAAGATCCATCGCGGCAATCACGGCCGCCTTTTCCGCCTCGGAGAAAATCTTCCACAAGGGGCTCTTGTATTCACCGTTCTCGAGCTTGATGAAAGCCAGGTTTTTGACCGGCAGACCCGCCTGGACGGCAATCTCGTTGAGGCGGTTCATCTGGCCGGTGGTGATCGTCGCGAATCCCTTGGCATTGATCGCCCGCACCACTCCGCCCCCGTCGAGAATGCTGCGGAAAATCTTGAACTCGGTGGCCGCGAAGACGCCTCCCAGATCGGTGATCTTCATGCCGTAGCGGGTGTCCGGCTTGTCGGAACCGTAAATATCGATCGCGTCCTGATAGGTCATGCGCTCGAAGGATTGGGGGATCTCGACGCCGAGCCCCGCCTTGAACATCGAGCCAAGAAGTCCTTCGACCAGGCGGATGATGTCTTCCTGGCCGACAAAGCTCGCCTCGATGTCGATCTGCGTGAACTCCGGCTGGCGGTCGGCACGCAGGTCCTCGTCGCGGAAGCATCGCGCGATCTGGTAGTATTTCTCAAGGCCGGCCACCATCATCAGCTGCTTGTACTGCTGGGGAGCCTGCGGCAGCGCGTAAAAACGGCCCGGGTTCAGACGCGACGGCACCAGGAAGTCACGGGCACCCTCGGGCGTCGGATTGGAAAGGATCGGCGTCTCGATCTCATAAAACCCTTCCCCATCGAGATGGCGGCGTGCTGCCGAGGTGATCACGCTGCGCTGGCGGATGTTGCGGCTCATGCGCTCGCGGCGGAGATCAAGGTAGCGGTACTTCATCCGCATGTCCTCGTTGGACAGCTCCTTGTCGAGTTGGAAGGGCAGGACGTCGGCCTTGTTGACGATCACCAGGCCGCCCGCCACGAGTTCGATCTCACCGGTGCCGATCTTGTCGTTGACCGTTCCCTCGAGTCGTGCCGAAACCTTGCCGGTGACCTGCACGACGTCCTCCTCGCGAAGGCTGTGCGACAACTTCGCGACCTCGGGATTCTCCTCGGGGTGGAACACGCATTGGGTCAGGCCTTCGCGGTCGCGCAAGTCGATGAAGATGACACCGCCGTGGTCACGGGCGGAGTTGACCCAACCGATCAGGGTGACGGTCTGGCCGATGTGGGACTTGCGGAGTTCGTTGCAATGATGGGTGCGCATGGTGAAAAAGATGGGGATGGATCCGGATGAAGATGCTGGGAAAAGGCGTCAGGCAAGCAGAGGACCGTCCGGCTCGCGGAGCCGCTCGCTGAGCCACTCGACCGCCCGATCGGCATGACCGGATTCCTCGGAACGGCTGGCCAGCACCTTGATCTTGAGCTCGGGGAATTCACCGCCGACGACGAGGGCGAAGCGGGCGCCGCACTTCTCGGCATTCTGGAACTGCTTGGCGACCTTGGCGGGGTTGAGCGCAAAATCCACCGAGATCCCCGCGCGGCGCAGGTCGGTCACCAGCTTGAGCGCCTGAGCCCGGCGGGCCTCATCCGCAACCACCACGTAAACCTCGCATGCCGCGGCGTTGCGCTGCAGCCAGGCCTCCATCCGGATCGCCGCATGCGGCGTTTGTTCGATCAGGTTGCGGATCACGTAATCGCCCATCGCAAATCCGGTGGCAGGCATGTCCACCGCACCATCGGAGATGGTCGCGACCAAGGTGTCGTAGCGGCCGCCGCCGGCGACCGCGCGCATCGATTTTCTGGAGTCGAACACCTCAAACACGACGCCGGTGTAATAGGCCAGACCGCGCACAATCGAGAGGTCCAGTTCGATGAAATCCTGCAAGCCGCGCATGCGCAGGTCGGCGAGAATCGCCTCGTAGGCGGCCGACGCGTTCCGTGGGTTGGCAATGAAGGCCCTGACCGACTCGGGCGTCATCGAAAAGGCCTGCAGCTTCGCCTCCAGCACCTCGGGCTTCTCGCGCTCGAGCTTGTCGACGATGTTGAGGAATTCCGGAATGTCATCGTCGCCGACCCCGTGCTGGCGGGCAAAGGCGATCCATGCATTGCGGTCGGAAACCCGCACCACGAAGTCCCCGGCGACGAATCCGAAGGCCAGCATCGTCTCGATCGCCAGGGCGATCAGCTCGGCATCGGCGGCCGCACCGCCCTCACCGAGGATGTCGACATTGAACTGGTGAAATTCGCGCCCCCGGCCCTTTTGCGGCTTTTCATAGCGGAAGCACTGGCCGATCTCGAACCACTTGAGCGGCTTGAGGAAATGCCGCTGATGCTCGGCTGCGAGCCTTGCGAGGGAAGCCGTGACTTCAGGCCGGAGCGTGACATCCCGCCCGCCCTGATCCTCGAAGCGGAACAATTGCGACGAAAGCTCACCCCCGGATTTTTTCAGGTAAAGCGCCGTATCCTCGAGAATCGGCGATTCATATTCCAGGTAACCGCAGCGACGGGCCACCGAGCGCCAGGTCTCGAACAGGTAATTGCGGACCGCGCATTCCTTGGGAATGAAGTCGCGGAATCCGGGTAATGCTTGGAATGTCAGTCCTGCCATGGGCGGACGGGGAGAATGCACGCCGCTTTCGGCATTTCAAGGCGGATTGCCAGCAAATCCCACTCCCTCAGCGTGAAGTGGCCGACGACGGCGTCGGAGCCATGGTTCCATCGGATTTCAGATCGGCCAGCTTGGAAGCCACCAGCTCATGAAAGCCGGGGTCGGCAAATGCACCCATGTGGCCGCCCTGCTTGAGCAGCGTCAAGCGCTTCGGGCCGAAGGTCCGCTGCAACCAGGCCAGATGCTCCGGCGAAAGCAGGAAGTCGTTGCTGCTGGTGATCACGTGCGTGTTGCGCATGCGGGCCAGTTCCGGAGCGCCGCGTTGCAGGCTGCCGTCGCGCTCGAACTGCCTGGTATCGACACCCGTGCTGCGGTAGTAGGGCAAGACGAAGCTTTTGTAGTATTCCGCAAAGGAAATTGCCATGATCTCCTTGTAAACCGCATCCCGTTTCCACCCCGAAAGCGGCTGCTCCAGAAGCCCCATGTCATGGCGCCGCTGGCTGGCATAGATCGCATTGCGCAGGGTCAGCCGGAAGGCCAGACCAATCAGATACCGGGATTCGATGCCATCGATCGGCACCGCACCCTTGGCCGGAACCGGGGCGGTCATCATCGCCGCCACCTTGTGCAGGGTGTTGTTGATCCGCTGCTGGCGCACCGCTTCAGGCCATTCGGCGGGCGCATCCTGGAACGCATCGAGTTTCGCCATGCCGTAGTGCAGGTCCACCGGGGGGTTGATGGCGATGTAGCGATCGAAATTCAGCGGCTTGACCCGATCCGAACCGGTCGCGGCCGTCGGCGCGGATTTCTGCAATTGGACCGCGAGCGTCAGGGTTTGGAAGCCGCCCATCGAGCATCCGACCAGGGCGCGGACCCCGAGGTGCTCTCCATGCCTGCGCTCCATCCAGGCATCGACCGCGGTGAGGGCGTTCAGCAAATCCTGGCGATCGGATGCCGCATAGCCGGGCACCTGGGAAGTGCAGCCGGCCTCGATGAACTCCGGATGGAACAGCCCCGAGACCGTGACCACCGAAAACCCTTTCGCATAAAGGCTTTCCACCAGCGTCAGGGTCTGCGTCGCCAGACGATGGCTGCCCAGGCCGGGAATGATGTAAACCAGCGGGGCCTTTTCCTCCTGCAACCAGTAGTTGAATGGCAGACGCCCGCCAGTGCCGGGGAGCCTGACCTTGGCCTCACGCACGGTATCGATGAAATCGGGGTTCTTCACGCGCAAGGTCGCCACCGCCAGGGTCTGAAGCGTCGAAGGATCCTGCGGGCCGTGCATGCTCCAATCCGGCAGTCCGTCTTTCGAAGTGTAGCTCCACACCGTGCGGATCGTGGAATAGGAATCCGGGTCGGATTCGATCATCCGCAGGGTTTCATCCACATTCTCGCTCTTCTGGTTGAAGGTCAATCCGTAGCCCGCCATCCGCGTTTCAGCACTGTAAATCATCGGGTCCGCGAGACGGTCGAGGCCGAAACCCACCGCATGAAGCTCGTCGCTGGGGCCTGCCACCGGAAGCATCAGGTAGGTTCCGCCATCCCATCCCCACTTCTGGAAAGTCTGGGCGAAACTTCCCTCATGCTTCGGCATGTCCCACTTGCTGGCGACATCGAAGAATCCCAGGCCACCGGCGGTCGTGTTGCACAAGAAGCGCGCCGTATCCTCCCCGGCATCGCCGACCCGGCCCTGGAGCAGCTGGTTGAGGACCCGGCCCGGGTAGACGATGTTGTAGCCGAAATGGCGCAGCGAGGTCCGGACCGGACTCGGCACCACAGCCCGATAACCCTTGCCCGCGGGGGAAATCACCGCGCTCATCAGACCGCGGTTGAAGCCGTAGAAGCCGCGGTTCACCGGCTCCAGCGGGTCATCCATCTCGTGCGGCACATGGACCTCACTGCGCACCGGACGGCGGGCTTCGTCGATCCGCGTGGTCGGCGTCGTGCACGAGAGGATTCCGAGAAAACAGCTGGAAACCAACAGCCGGCTCAGGAGCGAATGAGGGGACGAAAACATCATGGTGTGTGGAAATTGGCAGCAGACGGCGTGCCCATAATGGAGGGGAGGGGCATGGGCGAGCGCTTTTTCTAAGTCATCCATGCCTAACTGTCCACTCCTTCCCGGTCGAATTGCCCATGTCACACAGGCCGCCCCGGATCAGCCGATGCGGATAGATACCGTTCACAAGAAGCTTGCCATCCGCATCCCGTCAGCTCATTTATGTTCACATGAACAATCCATCGCCCGCTCCCAGTCCGAGCTGCCGGATCCAGGACATGCCCAGCGACGAACGGCCGCGGGAAAAGCTCGTCCAATACGGTGCCGCCGCACTCGACAATGCCGAACTCATGGCGCTGTTCATCGCCACCGGCACCCGGGGGCTGAGCGCGATTGAGATCGGGCGCCGGCTGCTCGCCAAATACGGCTCGATCGGAGCCCTCGGGGCCTTGCCGGTCGGCGAGCTCAGCCAGCAAACCGGCATTGGCAATGCCAAGGCCTCGAAACTCGCGGCAGCCTTCGAGCTGGGCAGCCGAGTCGCCCGCGAACAACTCAACCACTGCCCGCTCGATAGTCCCGAGCGGATCCACCAATGCTTCGCCCCGCAGCTCCAGCACCTTCCCCACGAACAGGTGGTGGTGGCCACGGTCGACACCCGCCTGCGCCACCTGGGCACCACCGTGGTTTCGGTCGGCAGCGTCAATGAATCCACCGCCCATCCCCGCGAAATCCTGCGCCCGGTGATTACCCGGGGCGCCTACGGCTTCATCCTCATCCACAACCATCCCTCCGGCGACCCCTCGCCCAGCCGCGCCGACTCCCAGGTCACCCACCGGATCATCGATGCGGCGGCCATCATGCAGGTCCGCTTCCTCGATCACCTCATCATCGGCAGACCGGAAGCCGGCCGCCCAGCGTATTACTCGTTCCGCGAAGCCGGGCTGGTTCCCTGAGTTGCTTTTGCCCAAGGCCTCATCTAGCCTGCAGCCCAGCCGCATGCATCGCTTCCATCTGGTCCGCAACCTCCGTTCCTTCGCCTTTCTGCTGGTGGCGGCTGCAGCCGTGGCCGCCATGGGCACCCTGTGGTGGGCCAACCAGACCGGTCTTCCGGAATCGTGGCGGCTCCGCATCGAGAACGAGGTCGCCAAACGCGGCACCTTCGTCCGCATCGGCAGCCTCAGCTACCACCCGCTGCGCGGCCTCGTCGCCAGGGAAGTCAGGGTCTTCGCCGACGCCGAGCGCCGCCGGGAAATCTCGCGCCTCGAAGGACTGATCCTCGATTTCGACAACGCCAAGCTCGCGAAAGGCGAATTCCAACTCGCCAAGATCGAACTCAACAACGCCACCCTCAGCCTGCCGCTGCATCCGGACGATCCGCACACGGAAGTGCTCGAAATCACCCGCGCCAACGGCACCTTCATCCTGCCCGGATCCAACCGCATCGAAATCCACAACGCCCGCGGCATGATCGCGGGCATCCAGCTCTCGCTCAACGCCCGCTTCAGCAACGAAGGCGGCGGCAAGGGCGGCCCCACCGGCCAAAAGCAATCCGACGGCAGCCTCGAGCTGGTCGCCGAAATCCTCAAGGAACTCCGGCAGTGGAGCTTCGACAGCGAGCAAGCGCCGGAACTCAAACTCGATGTCGAGGGCAACATCCGCAAACCGGATTCAACCAAAGCCAGACTCTCGCTGGTCGCAAAGTCGGTTGGAAAAAACCAGCACCAGCTCGACCACATCACCGCCACCGCCGAATTGTCCGGAAAACTGCTGACCATCACCTCGCTCGAGGCCGTCGACGGCCAGCAGCGGCTTTCGGCCGGCATCGATTACGACCTCGATACCCGCAGCGGGCGCTTCGATGTCGATTCCTCCCTCGAAATCCCCCCGCTGCTCAGCTCATGGTTCCATCTTCCTCCCCTGCCCGACCTTCTCGTGGCCGGAAAACAGCACGTGAATGCGGTCGGTGAATTCACCATCCCTGAGGACGGAAAACCCCGCATCCACATGATCGGCAAGGCCAGCGGCGAAGCCACCCTGCTGCGCGGGATCCTCTTCGACCGCATCGAAACCTCGTTCGCATGGCGCGACGGCGACCTGTTTCTCAAGGACATCCACCTCAAACGCTCCGACGGCGAAGCCTTCGGCAAAGTCCTCATCCAGTGGCCCTTGGTCCGGCTGGAACTCGACTCAAGCCTCTCTCCACCCATCTATCATCCGCTCGTGTCGGGCGAGGCCATGACCTCCCTCATCAACGGATTCACCACTTCGGACGGCACCAAGTTCAAGATCCGCCTCGAAGGCGGCTTCGACGCCACCGACCGCCATTCCTGGGCATACACCGGCAAAGGCAGCGCCGAAGACATCCGCTACCGCGGCGTCCCGATCAAGAGCGCCAGCTGCGACTTCGATCTCAGCGCCCAACAGCAGCTGTATTCAAATGGGACCATCACCTTCGATTACAACGACTACCCGCTCGCCATCGAACACGACGGCCCGCGGCAAGGCACCGCGCGCTTCGACCACATCCGCTACACCCACGCCAACCGGCTCATCCATGTCAAGGGAGTCGATGGAAAGATCTGGCCCGCTCCCATGGTCCGGCTCTTCGCCTCCAAGCTCGCCGACTCGCTCGAGGTCTATCGCTTCCATTCCAGCCCCAAGCTCGAAGGCTCCGGCACCATCGACCTCGCCAAGCAGGGCAATACCCTGCTCACGATCGGGTTCTCGAGCGACAACCCCGCGAACTATCAGCTCCTGGGATCCGAAGTCACCCTCGGACGCCCCAAGGGCACGGTCGTGATCAAGGACCGTCACATCGCCGTCAACAACCTCGACTTCGAGGCCTTCAAGGGCAAAGGCCAGGTCACGCTCGAGTTTCCTGGC
>CBFGOB010000087.1:0-9255 GCA_965650215.1 uncultured bacterium
CAAACTGCTGGCTCACCATGTCGGTCATCAACCCGGGTTCGTCCGCGCGGTCAAGCAAGGCAAAGACCCCCGACTGCACGTCCTGGGGCAAGCCGCTCACCGCATCCTCCACCGCCCCCCGCAGCGTCCTCATCGCCGCCGCAGCCTGGTCCGCGGGTTCAAACACCGAACCCAAGGGCTCGACCGTCGCCGTCGGGTAATCCGAGTCCTCGTGCCACTCGAGGAAACGCACCCGCATCACCCCGTGCAGCAGGAGGTTGGACGTCCCGTCGTCCTGCTCGCGGGAGGCGCGGATCAGGCCCACCGTCCCGACCGGAGCCGCCGCGTTCGCCCAACCGTCGGCCTCATCGCCGATCAGGCGCGCAACGGCGAAAAAACAATCGCCCTCGAGCGCCTCGCGGAGCATCTGGCGGTAGCGTGGCTCGAAAATGTGCAGGGGCAGACCACCATGGGGGAAAAGGGAACAATCCGGCAGCAGCATGACGCCGCAGCGCTCGGGGATGTGGATGGTCGGCATGCTCCACACCCATACACCGCTTCCCCGCCATGACAAGGCCGATAGACCCCGGCCCGGCAGGGCGGCCGAGCCGCCGATCCCGCCCAAAAGCCGAAAATTTGGGTTCCCCTCCGGCACATATTTTTCAGACAAGTCACAGCGTCCGCGGCGCTTTTCGCGTGCGAAGGCACTCAACCCACCCTGTTTCCCCATGATCGAAGTCGAAAACCTCACCAAACATTTCGGATCCAAAACCGCGGTCGACGACCTGTCCTTCACCGTGAAAAAAGGCGAAGTCCTCGGGTTCCTCGGACCCAACGGGGCCGGCAAATCCACCACCATGCGCATGATCACCGGCTTCATCCCCCCGAGCTCGGGCGACGCCAAGGTCTGCGGGATCTCGGTCATCGACAACCCCACCGCCGCCAAAACCAAGGTCGGCTACCTCCCGGAATCCGCCCCGCTCTATCACGACATGACCGTCGCCGGCTTCCTCAAGTTCTGCGCCAGCGTCCGCGGACTCAAGGGCGGCGAACGCAAGGACGCCGTCGAGCGCGCGATCGAAACCTGCTTCCTCGCCAGCGTCGCCCACCAGTCGATCGACACCCTCTCCAAAGGCTACCGCCACCGCACCTGCCTCGCCCAGGCCCTGCTCCACGATCCGGAAGTGCTGATCCTCGACGAACCGACCGACGGCCTCGACCCGAACCAGAAGCACGAGGTCCGGCAACTCATCAAACGCCTCGGACAAAGCAAGGCCATCCTCTTCTCAACCCACATCCTCGAGGAAGTCGACGCCGCCTGCACCCGCGCCGTCATCGTCAACCGCGGCCGCATCGTCGCCAACGGCACCCCGGAGGAGCTCCACCAGCGCGCCGGCAGCGGCAGCCTCACCGACCTCTTCCGCAGCCTCACCACCACCGACACGGCCGTGACCGCCTGATGCGGAAATCCCCCATACTCAATTTCCAATATTCAATCCACAATTTCCCATGTCCTCACTCACCATCTACAAACGGGAGCTCACCAGCTACTTCTCCCAACCCACCGCCTACGCGATCATCGTGGTCTTCCTGCTGGCCTCGATGGCACTCACCTTCACCTTCGGCGGCTTCATGCGCGTCGGCGACGCCTCGCTCGAGTGGAGCTTCTTCTTCTGGCACCCATGGATCTTCATGCTCCTCGCGCCAGCCGTCGGCATGCGCCTCTGGTCCGACGAACAACGCACCGGCACCATCGAACTCCTCGGCACCTTCCCGCTGTCGATCTGGAGCGCGATCTTCGGCAAATTCCTCGCCGCCGCCACCGTCTGGATCGTCGCCCTCGCCCTCACCTTCCCGATCGTCATCACCGTCAACTACCTCGGCAACCCGGACAACGGCTCGATCCTCGCCGGATACCTCGGCAGCTTCCTCGTCTGCGCCACCTTCCTCGCCATCACCACGCTGGTCTCGGCCTGCACCCGCGACCAGGTCGTCTGCCTGATCGTCTCGGTCGTGATCTGCGTCACCATGGTCCTCTGCGGCTATGACGACTTCACCCGCGCCTTCAGCCAGGCCGCCTCGCCCGCCATCGTCGAAGCCGTCACCTCCGTCGGCGTCTGGGACCACTTCCGCTCGATCAACCGCGGACTCTTCCGCCTGCAGGACATGGTCTGGTTCGCCACCTTCATCTTCATCTGCCTGCTCGGCACCAGCACGATCCTCTCGGCCAAACGCTCGTAACCCGATTCCAGCTTTCCGCGTTCAACTTCCAGCCTTTACCTCAATGAAAATCACCCATCCCGTCACCCGCGCCTCGTTCGGCATCGCCGCCCTTGCCGCCATCGCGATCCTCGCGAACTGGTTGGTCGCCCTCACCCCGCTCGGCAACCGCGGCATCGACTTCACCCAGAACCGGATCCACACGCTCTCGGACGGCACCAAGGCCATCCTCAAGGAGCTCGAAGCCCCCACGGTGATCCGCTACTACGCGACCCGCAACAGCGACTACATGCCGGAGGACCTGAAACTCCACATGCGCCGCGTCGACGACCTGCTCAAGGAATACGCGTCGCTCTCGGGCGGCAAACTGCGCGTCGAAAACCTCGACCCCGAACCGGACACCGACGCCGAGGACTCGGCCAACCTCGACGGCATCAGCGGCCGCCGCTTCGACGACCAGAACCTCTACTTCGGCCTCGCCGTGTCCTGCCTGGAAAAAACCAGCGTGATCCCCTTCCTCGACCCGCGCGATGAGACGATGCTCGAATACCAGCTGTCCAAGGCGGTCGCCGAGGTCAGCGCACCGTCGAAACCGAAGATCGGCGTGATGTCGGCAATGAACCTCAAGGGCGGCCCGCCGATGATGATGGGCCAACCCGCATCCCGCCCGTGGATCATCTATCAGCAGATGCAGAAAAGCTTCGACCTCGTCGACGTGCCGATGGAAAACCCGGAACTCGACGCCAAGGAACTCAAGGTCCTGCTGCTCATGCACCCGGCCGCGGTCAGCCCGGCGACGGAATTCGCCATCGACCAGTACCTGCTCCAGGGCGGCACGGTCGTCGCCTGCCTCGACTCCCACTCGCTGGCGGCACAGATGACCGGCGGCGGCAACCCGATGATGGGCATGGGCGGCACACCGACGATGTCGACCCTGCCGAAACTGCTCGAGGGCTGGGGCGTGAAATTCGAATCCGGCATGGCGCTCGCCGATCCGGCCTACGCCACCCAGTTCGCGGACAACCGCACCGGCATCGCGGTCCTGACCCTCCCCAACGAGGCGATGGCGCAGAAGGACAGCGTGATCACCAAGGACCTCAACGGCGTGATCTTCTTCATCCCCGGCGGCTACTCGAAAACCGAGGCCTGCAAGGTCAACTACGCCAGCCTGATCGCTTCGAGCCCGCGCGCCGGATTTGTCGATGCGATGCGCGCTTCGGAACTCGACGAGTCGCTCAACACCTCGCTCAAATCCGCCGGCACCCCCTACGACCTCGTCGCCCACCTCTCCGGCGAATTCACCACCGCCTTCCCGAATGGCGACCCCGCGAAGGAAGGCGCTCCGGAAGCGGACAAGGCCGAGGCGGACAAGGCGGACGCACCCAAGCCGCTCGCCAAGTCGGCCGCGCCGGGCAACGTCTTCCTGATCGCCGACGTCGACGCGTTCTTCGACCAGTTCGCCTATCAGGTCCAGCAGATCGGCAACATGCAGATGGCCTCGCCCTCGAATGCGAACTCCTCGCTGTTCCTCAACCTCATCGACCACGCGGTCGGCTCGAAGCACCTGATCGGTTCCCGCTCGCGCGCCGCGATCCGCAGGCCCTTCACCGTCGTCCAGGAAATGGAGGACAACTTCAACCAGCAGGTCGGCGCCAAGATCCAGGAGTTCGAGGAGAAGCAACGCGCCGCCCAACAGAAACTCAACGACCTCCAGGCGCAGAAGTCCGGCAGCAACAAGCTCTACCTCTCGCCGGAACAGGAAGCGGAGATCCGCAAGCTGCGCGAGGAAGCGGTCAAGTATTCGAAACTGATGCGCGAGCAGCAGAAGGAGCTCAGGCGCCAGAAGGACCAGCTCGCGGGCCGCATCACGCTGCTCAACGTGGCGGCCATGCCGGCCTTTGTCATCCTCTTCGGCCTCGGCCTCTATCTCCAGCGCCGCAACTACACCCGCGCCCGCTGATTCCCGAACACCCCGCCATTTCCAAACCGCAACCATTCCTTCCCCATGAACAAACGCCAGGTGATCATCCTCTCCAGCGTCGCCGCCGTCCTCGCGGCGGCGGTCGCCACCGTCAAACTCACACAGGACGACGTCAGCCACAGCAGCACCCAACGCAGCCCGGGACAAACGCTGTTCGAATCCTTCCCCGCCGCAGAGGTCGCCCGGATCGAAGTGAGCGGCGCCACCGGCTCGGTGACGCTCGAAAAAACCGGCGACGCCTGGGTGGTCGCCAACCGTGACCGCTACCCGGCCAACACCCAGGCGGTCCTCGATTTCCTGCGCACGCTCGAGGAACTCAAGATCACCCAGGCGATCGAAGCCGGTCCGTCCTTTGCCGCGCGCTTCGGCATGGATGAATCTTCCAAGGACGCCGCAAGCCGCGGCCTCAGCGCCACACTCAAGGATGCCGCCGACAAGGAACTGGCGAAAGTATCGCTCGGCAAGAACATCGAGCAGGAGGGCCAGGCCAGCATGATGGGCGCCGGCCCGATGACCGTCGGCCGCTACCTGCGCAACCACGCCGACAGCTCGGCTTTCTACGCCAGCAGCGAGGTCTTTCCGGCACTCAGCGACGAGGCCGCGCGCTGGCTGAAGGATGACTTCATCAACCCGGAAAAAATCCAAAGCATCACGCTCAGCCAGAAGGATGCCAAGGACCCGGAATGGTCGCTTACCCGAGACACCGAAGAAGCGGAATTCAAGCTCGTCGGCGCCGCGGCCGACGAAGTCGCCAACAGCACCCTCACCGGGCCGCTCAAGTCGCTGTTCGCCTACGCCCGCTTCGACGACGTCGTGCCCGCCGACCAGGTGGCGTCCCGCACCGCCGAGTCCGGCAAGCGCACGGCCACCCTCGTCACCTTCGAAGGCTTCACCTACACGCTGGAAATCAGCCCCTCGGTCAATTCGGGCGGGAAATACCTGATGACCGTCAAAGTCGAAGCCACCCTGCCGACCGAACGCAAGAAGGCCGAAGGCGAAACACCGGAGGATGCGAAATCCAAGGACGAAGCCTTTGCCAAGCGCCTCCAGTCGCTCCAGGACAAGCTGGCCCGAACCAAGAGCTTCGAGGGACGGGTCTTTGAGGTCAGCCCGACGACCGTCGAAAGCCTGCTGAAGGAGCGCAAGGACCTGGTCACCAAGGCCACGGCCCCGGCGGCCGGCGATGGCACCCCGCCTCCCGCACTGCAGCGGCCGAACTGATCGATCCCGCAGCGGCACCCCGGCGGCCTGGAAATGAAACCGCGCCGAATGGGAGCGGAATCGGACCGAGAGCTTGTTCCCCCGACCTGGCGGCGGCAGCTCGCCCCAATTTGCCCGCTCGTTCTGGTTGGATTTCCAAAGAATCGCGCTGAATTCCTTGACACCACCCGCGATTCCGGTCTTTCTTCCGTCCCGCGCATCGCGCAAGGCACCCGTAGCTCAGCTGGATAGAGCGTCTGACTACGAATCAGAAGGTCGGGAGTTCGAATCTCTCCGGGTGTACCACTCTCAAGTCCCGTAGCTTCAACGAGCTACGGGACTTATTTTTTACCCATTTTTGGCAAATTTGCAGGTGTTTCGGCCTGTCGAGTTCCCCGTTTGCGCGACAGTTTGAAAATAGCAGTCATAGATTGTCTGTCCCTCTATGCGGGGAGCATTCGGCTGAAGCCTCGATGGTGTGACCTGTTTTTGATGGATCGAGTCCTGCATGGTCAATCCCGCGGTGAAAGCACTCAGGGTCGGCGGGAAAGGCAGCACCTCCTGGGCTTTGCCGGCCATTCCCAGCACATGGATCGCGAACGGTAGAGAAATCTCGTGGTTTTCTGCGATGAAACCCGTGAGGCTGCGATCAACCGACTATGGACGCGGCCGATCCATCCATTCGGGCAGTAAACAATTGATTGAATCCATAGCGGCACGTTTCAACCCACCGAACCCAAAACAAACACCGCGCATCATATGGTCGCGGAGCATTCCTTCGCATGCCGGTGAACGAGCACCGGAACGGATCTGACATCATGGCGCACGTTGCAGCGGCGGATGTTTCCACGTGCCGCTGGTCGCTTCTTCCTTTGGCCAATACAGGCGCAACACCACCATGAACGGGCCGTTTGGCGCGGGCAGCCAGTTCGATTCCTTGCCCGCACCGGGTGATCCGTGCTGGATATGAAGCGTCAGCCCGCCATCGGCATCACGTTTGAAATCAGGCAGCATCGGCGAGTTGAGCAGATAGCGGTTCAGCGGGTTCGCGACGAGCAGGCTCGAAGGCATTTCATACATCGTCAGCGACCAGAACGCGTTGACCGGCGGCAGCCGATCCGGCGCAAACCGCAACACATAGCGGCTCTTCGACGCGTCCAGTCTCTGCCCCTCATTGTCCAGCGTGTAGACAGGATACATGGCTTCAGCCTTGGAATTGCCATAGATGCCGAGAACGGCCGCAGCCATGCGGTAGAGGTAATTGTTCTTCAAATACTCCCGCGTGCCGAACATGTCGCCGCTGGTGACTTCGCCGGTGTCCAGCTTGGTTTTTTTGAACTCGGCCAGGTCCTGCCGGGCGTCCGCCATGCCGTCCTCAACCGCTTTGCGCAATGCAGGCGAGAACTTTCCGGCGTCGAAGCTCCTGCCGGCGCCGATGCCGAGCTTGGCAAAACGCGCCATCATCACGTTCTCCGAAGGATGGGTTGGACAGAATTGCAGGACAAAATTCAGAAGGTTGAAGAATTCGGGCGAGGTCTTCTGTTGCTCCGGCGTCAGCGGTTTCAGGAATTCGATTCCAGGCGCAGCCGGAGGCGCAGGCTCCCCAGCAAATTGAGAAAGCGTCCGCACCTGATAGCCGGCCTGAACCTTCTTCACATTGTCCAGATCATCAGGCTTGAAGAGCTGGGTGCGATAGACCGCAAGGGCGATCTGGGTCTCCGCGCAGATCACTTTTTCCAAACCTTTGGGTGGATCGCCCTTCCAGTCTGGGCCGGCGATGAGGAAGCTGCCACCCGCATTCCCCGTGGCACGGCTGCCGAGATAGGCGAAATTATGCGTGTAGGAGTCAATCAACTGCACCGAGAAATACCGGCCCGGTTCGATGGGCGGGATGGTCAGCACAATGGGTTCCGCCCGCAAATCGAGCCCTGCCATCGAATAGGGCGTATCGGAGTTCGGCGTTTGAACGGCTTTGTCTTCGGAGGTGAAGACTCGCGGCATGTTTCGGATCTCATTCCATGGCGCTTTGAATTCGGGATCATCGCGATTGACGTGATAGGCATACTGAATGCGATAGCCATCAACCATCGGGAAGCCGTAGATGTATGCTTCCTTGGCGATGGCCCGGGCTTCAGCGGGAGTGATCCCGGCTGCCTGACAGGGAAGTGAGGCTGCTCCAATGGCGCAGAAAAGCACTGTGAAGAGTATGGTTTGCAGGCGTGTGGTTTTCATAATGCACAAGTATTCAGCAACGTGGCGAAGATGCGGGTGGAACGATCGGCGGACCTAGCATGAAGCCCCTGATGCCCGGAAGGAGCATATGAAAACCAGTCTGAACCAGCATAGTTGTGGCCGCCAGCCGGGCGATGATCCAGCAGCAGCCTGAGGAATTGCCAATGTGATAAGCATTCGACGATCCGTTGACAAGGCGATAAGGATGAGCCCATTGCAGCAAGCACCAATCAGAAGGTCGGGTGTTCGGATCTCTCCGGATGCACCACTCTCCAAGCCCTGCAGCTCAAAAGCTTGCAGGGCTTTTTGATGTGCGAAACGGACTAGCACCATGACCGAGGCGCAACGCAGCTTGATTGCAAGAGTCGCGGAGCCCGAAGGGTTTGCCTGCAAGCACGGCGCAGCCGCTGATTCCAATTCCTACCTAAAAATCCCAAACAAGCCCGTGCAGGGTTGATGAGATGGCTTCTAGCGGCAAGCACCGTGTGGTTGCGAATATGCAGGGTGCAGCGGTGTCACCCGGCCTCATACCACCGCGATCCCGACCTTGTCGAGCGATGCGATCCGCATGCAACGGACACCGTGACCGGTGTCCCACTCCACCTCGTCGTCGAGCCGCCTGCCCAGCACCGCAAGGCACATCGGGTGGCAAAAGGAGATGTGGTCCCGGTCCAGATCGGCCGAGGCAGGCTCCACAACGACCATCCGGTACCAGTCGGATGGATCCCGGGGGTTCACAAGGGTCACCACATCATGCAGGCCAACCTGGTGTTCGAGGATGGCGGAATTCTCGCTGACCCCTGACGAGGCCAACAGATGCTCGACCGCGGGGCGCGCGTTGGGAGGGACTCCGCTGCGGGGATCCCAGACATTGAGAAGCTTGCGGATGACAGCGGCGTCGGCCGCATTCAATAGGGTATTTGTATTCATGGTGTGAAGGGTGTATTGGAGGGTGATGCAATAAGGATGGAAAAGATTGTGGTTTCGCGAGTGGAACCCACCCGCATGGGAAAAGGACACGGACAGGCATCAGGCCCCGCGATCGATGGTCGAATGCCGGATACGGGCGAACTTCAGAAACCCGATGGGTTCATCCTTGGAAGCTGCCCGATCAAGACCGGAAGGCAGCCAGGCGGTGATGGCACCAACCGCCCGCGACCAAGCCTTGTAGGCTGATCTTCATGGATCGGACTTGGATTACCGCGAAAAACATCAACTGCTATGCTCGCGCGGATCCCGGCAGAAGCAAGTTGAAAATCCCAAGTATGAGACTCGGCAATAAAGGGCCTGGCGCGGCCGTTCATGCCGACAGGTTCTTGCCCGGATCCGCCAAATGGCATCCCACCAAGCATAGCAACTACCCATGCGAACTGGTAGCAGAGGGCGGATTTGAACCGCCGACTAAAGACTTAGAAGTCATCACATCAACACTGGATGGGCTTGTTCCGGCGAATCTTGCCAATCAGGCAAGACGCAACGAGGGAGTGGTGGAACCATCATGACCGAGGCGCAACGAAGCTTGATTGGCAAGAGTCGCGGAGCCCGAAGGGTTTGCCTGTAACCACGGCGCAGCCGTTGATTCCAATTCCTGTGTAGTGATGGTATTCACCTGACACTTGAGGGCCTCTGAAGCAGACAGCGGC
>CBFGOB010000088.1:0-9210 GCA_965650215.1 uncultured bacterium
ATTTCCTTTTGCTGATGCTCGACGAGCCGACCAACCACCTTGACCTGCTCTCACTGCTCTGGCTCCAGCGCTACCTGATGAACTACTCGGGCGCGATCCTGATGATTTCCCACGACCGCGACTTCATGGACGCGATCATCGAAACCGTGATCGAAATCGACCCGGACGCCGCCCAGCTGGTCACCTACACCGGCAACTACTCGTCCTACCTCGACCAGCGCGACAAGATCTACGATCAGCGGGTGCAGGCCTACCGCGCCCAGCAAAAGGAAATCAAGGGCCACCAGGAGTTCATCGACCGCTTCCGCCAGGTCGGTTCCAAGGCCGCCCAGGTCCAGTCGCGGATCAAGTTCCTCGAAAAGCTCGAAAAGGTCGAAAAGCCGCGAGCGCCACGCAAACCGTTCAAGTTCAGCTTTCCGCAGCCGCCGCGCTCGAACCAGAAGGTCATCGAACTCGAAAAGGTCAGCCAGGCCTATGGCGAGAAATGCATTTACAAGAACCTCGACCTCACCATCGAGCGCGGCGACCGCATCGTGCTGGTCGGCCCGAACGGCGCGGGCAAATCGACCCTGCTCAAGATCCTTGCCGGCATCCTGCCGATCAACGGTGGCAAGTGCGAACCGGGTTACGCCACCAAGCTCGGCTACTACTCGCAGCACCGCCTCGAGTCGCTCAATGAGAACAACACCGTGCTCGAAGAGGTCATGGGCTGCTGCCCAACCCTGCGCGACGAGGACGCCCGCTCGATCCTGGGCACCTTCCTGTTCCGCCGCAGCGATGTCGAAAAACGCTGCGGCGTGCTGTCCGGCGGTGAAAAATCGCGGCTCAACCTGGTGAAATTCCTCGTCGATCCGCCCAACCTCCTGCTGATGGATGAGCCCACGACCCACCTCGACATCCTGTCGATCGACTCGCTGGTCAACGCGCTCAAGGACTATCAGGGCACCCTGGTCTTCATCTCCCACGATGTGCACTTCATCCGCTCGTTGGCGGAAACCACCCTGCACATCACCCGCAAGGACGATGACAGCTGCAGCGTCCTGACCCGCTACAGCGGCGGCTACGATTACTTCCTCGAAAAGTCCGGGCTCAACGACGACCGCAGCGCGGTGACGGCCGACTGAGCGGCCGCGCCTGCGCGGTCAAAACAACGGAAAGGTTCCCGCAGGACGGACGAGTGCCGGCACCTGCAGCTCGAATGACGCGCCTTTGCCGAAGTCACAGGGTCCGTACGCGATCGGCATGACGCTTGCCCTCACGACCTGTTCGTCCCCCTGCAGTTGCTTGCCGATCGAGATGACCGTGCCGCAGTGGGGACCTTTCTGCAGAACCAGCAGATCGCCGGGCTTGAAACGACCGATGGCGGTGGGATCGGTGGTGGGAAACAGATACTCGATGAGCACCGGATAGGGTGCCGCTTGGCTGAAATCGTCCGGTCTCACCATCGCCTGGGCACGCACCGCGAAGCCTTCGATGAGGAAATCCTGTTCGCCAAAGGCCCTGACCTCGAGGATGCGGTATTCGCCCTCGACGTAATTGACGCCCACCGGTTCCTCGAAATTGCTCATGAAATTGTGCCTGAACTGGATATTCAGGTCCTCATACTGGGCTTCGCTCAAACCGAAGAATTTTCGATAGAGCTGCTCGGGTCCGCAAAGGGCGCCGTCGGGCAGGGTGGCGGATTTGAAATTCTTGAATTCCGGCAGCCGGCCGAGCTTGCGCAGGATCTCGTAATTGCGCGGCAACTCGGGATTGCCAAAGACCTCAAGGCAGAAAATCCAGCTCAGGACCGCAAAGCAGAGCGCGAGCAGGTTGGCGAGGAACCACCAGAAATACGGTGGCTTTCGCGGTTCTTGTTCTTCCTTGGTCTTGGGCACGGTACTTGCGGGAAACAGGCTCAGGGTTCGCCGCAAGCCTCGGTGGAGGCAGACGCAGGCCCGTCGTGTGGATCCCCCGCGACTTCAAACGAAGTCCCGCAGCCGCAGGAGCGGGCCGCCTGCGGGTTGTGCACCTTGAAGCCGGCATCGCTCAGCTCGTCGGAATAATCCACCTCGCAGCCCCGCAGCCGCTCAATGCTGTCGGCGGCCACAATCACCCGGGCTGCGCCGGACTCGATCACCACATCCCCGGGCTCCTGCTCGGCGACTTTCATTTCATACTGCCAACCGGCACAGCCGCCACGCCGCACCGCCAGGCGCAGGCCAGCCGTGGGCGATTGCGCCCGCAAGGCGAGCAATTGCGCGAGTTCTTCCGCGGCTCTGGAGGTGAGGGTCATCATGAGGGACGCGGCAACCTAATCGAAATTATGGAGATTTGAAACCGGAAATCACCGGCCTTGCCGGTTCCCTCCCCTGCAACCCATCGATGCCCGGGCCCCATCCGCCGGGGCACCGCGAAAAAGAATGCACTTGACGCCATCCGCAGGCCCCTTTTCATTCCGCGCGCCTGTGGATTTTCCGCCAGTGCCCATAGACTGGTTGAATTGTACCCTGACACCTTGCTCAAGCACCCATCGTCATGCCTCCGTCCCCATCTTCCGCCAAGAAACCCGCCGCAAAAACCAAGGCCAAGACGGTCGTGAAGAAGGTGGCCGCCAAAGCCAGCAAGCCCGCCGCCAAAACTCCCCCCCCGAAAAAACCCGCGCCAACGGCCAAGAAGCCCGCCCCGGCCCCTCAAAAATCCCACAAACCGGCACCCAAGGCACCGGCCAAACCCGCTGCCAAAGCCCCGGCGAAGCCTGCATCCAAGACAGCTGCCAAGCCCGCTGCCAAAGCCCCGGCGAAACCCGCCGCCAAGCCCGCTGCCAAGCCCGCTGCCAAGCCCGCTGCCAAGCCCGCTGCCAAGCCCGCTGCCAAAGCTCCCGCCAAGCCCGAACCCAAAACTCCCGCCAAGCCGGCGGCCAAAGTTCCCCTCAAAGCGGCCAGCAAGACTCCTGACAAAGCTCCCACTCCGAAACCTGCCACCAAAGCCACCGAGGCGGTGAAGCCCCCAGCTGCGGAACCCAAAACCAAGGGCGGCAAGGGCGCAGGCAAGACGCCCGCCACGGATGCCGGCTCCAGCCCCGGAGGCAGCAGCGGCGAAAAAGCGGCAAAAAAACGCCGCATCGACACCCCTGAAATCCAGGAAAAAATCCGCGAACTCATCAAGCTCGCCAAGGAACAGGATTACCTGACCTTCGACGACATCAACGACATCCTGCCCAACGACCTGGTCGATCCCGACGATGTCGAGGCGATCATGGAGCGCCTGCGCAACATGGAGTTCGACATCATCGACGCCTCCGAGGTCGACCGCTACAAGGACAAGAAGCGCGATGACGACAGCAGCGACGAGGACGATCTCAAGACCGACCAGAAGCTCGACATCCTCGACGACCCGGTCCGGATGTATCTCAAGCAGATGGGTCAGGTACCCCTGCTCACCCGCGAGCAGGAAGTCGAGATTTCGAAGCGCATCGAGGATGCCGAGATCGAGGTGGCACGCCACCTCCACCTGTTCGGCTTCGCCTCCGACGCCTACCTCGAACTCGCGGACAAACTCAACAAGGGCAAGGAACGCTTCGACCGCGTGATCCTCGACAAAAAGATCGAATCGCGCGAGCGCTACATGAAGGGCCTGCCGAAACTCTGCGACCAACTGCGCCAGTTGCACCGCGAGAACGACGATCTCTTCCGCCAGCTGTCGGCCAAAAACCCCCGCGGCAAGAAAAAGCTCGAAGAGGAATTCGCCCGCAACATCCAGACGCTCAACCGCATCTACAACCGCTTCTACTACAAGCAGAAGGTCATCGAGGACTTCTGTGAGCAGGTCGACAACCACATGCAAATGCTCTGGAAATACCAGCGCAAGCTGCAGACGAACCCCGAGGACAAGGAGTTCGTCACCAAAATGAGGGAGCTCCAGCAGCGTGCCTGGCACACGGCGGAATCCTTCCAGGAAGCAAACAAGAACCTCCACCACTGGCTGCGCGAGGCGCTCAAGGCCAAGACCGAGATGGTCGAAGCCAACCTCCGCCTCGTGATCTCGATTGCCAAGAAATACACCAACCGCGGGCTTTCCTTCCTCGACCTCATCCAGGAAGGCAACATGGGCCTGATGAAGGCGGTGGAAAAATTCGAATACCGCCGCGGCTACAAGTTCTCGACCTACGCCACCTGGTGGATCCGCCAGGCGATCACCCGCTCGATCGCCGACCAGGCGCGCACGATCCGCATCCCGGTCCACATGATCGAGACGATCAACAAGCTGATGCGCGTGCAGAAGCAGCTCGTCCAGGAATACGGCCGCGAACCCTCGCCCGAGGAAATCGCCGAGGAAATCCACCTCCCGGTCGAGCGCGTGCGCGCGGTCCTCAAGATGGCCCAGCAGCCGATCTCGCTCCAGGCACCGGTCGGCGACTCGGACGACACTTCATTCGGTGACTTCATCGAGGACAAGGCCGCCGACAATCCGATGGAGGAAGCCGGCTTCTCGATGCTCAAGGACAAGATCAAGGATGTGCTCGACACCCTCACCGAACGCGAGCGCGAAGTGCTGGAACAACGCTTCGGCCTCAAGGACGGCTACAGCCGAACCCTCGAGGAAGTCGGCCGCCAGTTCCAGGTGACCCGCGAACGGATCCGCCAGATCGAGGCCAAGGCCCTGCGCAAGATGCGCCACCCCACCCGCATCCGCAAACTGGAAGGCTTCATCGAGCTTCCCGGTGCTTGAGGCGGCCCATCCCGCCTCCCTGAGCCCGTCATGGAACCCGTCGAAGCATTCACCGTTGTCGAATCGGTCTTCGTGCGCCACCGCAACGCGCTGGTGCTGCGAGGCCAGTTCACGCCGATCTTCACGGATTACTACCTGCACCTCATGCAGCATGGCATCCGCCATCCGGCCGAGCTCGACCAAATGCTCAAGGATCAACTGGCGATGCTCACCCTGCATCTGGTCGCCCGCCCGTGGGCGGAAACGATTGCGTGGACCGTCAACCTGCGCGCCCCCAGAGCCAACGTCTTTGTCACCGGCGGCTCGATCGCCGAAGCGGTCACCGGCCGGATCTTCACCGAGGACGTGAGGGAACCCGACCGCAACTTCTTCTACTCCCAAACCAGCACCCCCAAGCAGGCGGAACCCCGTACCTCGACCCTCGAAGTCGAAGGCAAGGATCCGGTGGTCTGGCTTTCGCAATTCTACGACCAGTCGGAGCAACGCCCGGCCCGGGCCTTCCGCCTGCCCGACGAGCACTTCGCACTGGTCAGTGCCCAGCCGGATTGCGACCTCGACTGGCTGCACACCCTCGAAGCGGACCAGGTCGCCAGCCTCGACCGCCACGAGGAAGTCAAAATCCTCGAAACCCGCCGCTTCCGTTTCCACTGCGGCTGCACCCTCGAGCGGATCCTGCCGGTGCTCGGCGGATGGAAAAACCGCCTCGACGAACTCTTCGAAGGTGCCGACACCATCACCATCCAATGCCCCCGCTGCGCCGCCCGCTACACGGTGGACCGCGGGATGCTGGAGTGAGGAAAATGGAGCAGGGAGTAAGAAAGAAATGTCCATCAGTCTCTGGCTCCACGCTCCCTGCTCCCTGTTCCACGCTCATTGATGCTTGCTGCCAGGCCCGCCGACATGGCTTGCTTGGGGGCATGCAAACCTACCTCGACCTGCTGCACGACGTGCTTGCCAACGGTGAATCCCGGAGCGACCGCACCGGCACGGGGACGCTCTCGGTCTTCGGCCGTCAGGCCCGCTACGACCTGCGCCAAGGCTTTCCCTGCCTGACCACCAAGAAGCTCCACCTCCGCTCGATCATCCACGAACTGCTCTGGTTCCTCAAAGGCGAAACCAACACCGCCTACCTCAAGGAACACGGGGTCACCATCTGGGACGAGTGGGCCGACGCCAACGGCGAACTCGGGCCGGTCTACGGCAAGCAATGGCGCTCCTGGCCATGCCCCGACGGCCGCAGCATCGACCAGATCCAACTGCTCATCGACGGCCTGGTCGGCAACCCTTCGTCGCGCCGCCACATCGTCTCGGCATGGAACGTCGGTCAGATCCACCAGATGGCCCTGCCTCCCTGCCACCTGCTCTTCCAGTTCTACGTCCACGAAGCCGCGCCCGGTGGACGCCCCGGGCTTTCCTGCCAGCTCTACCAGCGCAGCGCCGACCTCTTCCTCGGCGTGCCCTTCAACATCGCCTCCTACGCCCTGCTCACGAAAATGATCGCCCACGTCTGCAACTACGAGGCGCGCGACTTCGTCCACACCTTCGGCGACCTGCACCTCTACTCGAACCACCTCGAACAGGCGCGGCTCCAACTCACCCGCGAACCGAGGCCGCTGCCAACACTCTGGCTCAACCCGGACGTCAAAACCATCGATGGCTTCAGCTTCGACGACATCCGCCTCGACGACTACGACCCCCACCCGCACATCAAGGCTCCGGTGGCAGTGTGAGCGACTGCACCGCTGTCGAAGGTCTCAAAGTCGAAGGTCCGATACCTTCTATCTGATGCCGGGCCCTTGGGATGAGACGATCTCAAGACGGCTGCAAGCGATGGAAACAGCGCTGCCCAGGCTTGCCCGACCTTCGACTTTTGACAGCGGCGCAGCCGCTATCTTCCTTCCGCAATCCGCTCGGCGAGCATTTCGGGCAAGCCGGCATCCAGGATCTTCTGCTGGGCCTTTTGGATGTTGTAGGGGATGCGGCGGAACACCACAAGCTTGTGGTCGGTATCGTAAATCACATAACAGGCACGCCAGTCACCGTCCCGGGGCTGGCCCACCGAGCCGATGTTGATGAAATACTTGCAGTTGTCCTCGATTTGCACCGAGTCGGCAGCGACCTCCTGCACGCGGTCGGCCTTGACGTAGACCCGCGGCACATGGGTGTGACCGTGGAAACCGATCTGGGTGAACTGGTAGGAAAAATTCGCCATCGCGTCGAAGCGGTTGGTCACGTAGTTCCAATGCGAAGGCTGGTCGAGCGTGCTGTGGACCACCGTGAAGTCGGAAACCTGACGCACCATGCGCAGGCGCCGCAGCCATTCCCGCTGTTCGAAGCTGAGCTGCTGGCGGGTCCACTCGAGCGCGGCCGCCGCCACCGGATTCATGTTTTCGAGCGAGTGGTCTCCCGACGCATCCTCGTCATGGTTGCCCTTGACGGTCGGGCAGTTCATTTCGCGGACCTTTTCCAGGCAGGCCACCGGATCGGCGTTGTAACCCACGATGTCGCCCATGCAGACATAGTCGGTCACATTCTGGCCCTTGGCATCGTCGAGCACCGCCTCGAGAGCTTCAAGGTTGGCATGAATGTCACCAAAAAGAGCGATCCGCATGGGAGAAAATCAAGTTCGGGGAATTTTTGAGGTTGGAGAGAGGGCTGTCGAGACCAAACCCCCTCAGGGCGAGCGAAACCAATCCGAGGGGTCGGGAGGCGGCAGAGGAGGCCGCTTCAACACGCTGTCCCCGTCGGCAACGCCCAGGCGCTGTTCGAGTGCCTTGATCCCTCGGGCCATGCCGTGGACAGGATAGCCCTCGCGCGAACGCAGCCAGTATTTCGACAGGGCATCGTAAGCCTGACGCGCGGAACCAAAGAGCGCCACCGCCTTGCCCTCCACATCCAAGCCGGGGTCGGCGTGACACTCGAGCACATAGAGCAGCATCAAGAGGGTCGGCGTCCGGTTCTGCGGACTGCGGGCATGCAGCGAGCGGGCCAGCTCCAAGGCCTCGGCCTCACGCCCCGGAATTCTCGCCAAGGCATAGAGTTGGAAGCGCGCGGCGTAGGCCGGCATCTTGCCGGAACGGGCGGCAAAGGCATAGGCGTCTGCCGCCTCAAGGAAGGCTTCATGCTTGTCGCGGAAGGCGATGAATTTGTTCGGGTCGAGCAACAAGACGCCCAGCTGCGTCCTGAGCACGGGATCCTCCGGATTGTTGCGGATGCCTCGCTCGAGAAAGGAACGGCCCCAATGGATCGATGAGCGCCACAACTCCCGGCGCCTGGCCGGCGGCAACTCGGAGTCATCGAGGTAGGCGGACGCGGCATTGTAGGCCTGGTGCCATGAACCTGCCTCCCAGTAATAGCGTGTGCGCGGCGCAAAATCGACCATCGCATCATAGGTGCGCTTCAGCTCATCCCAGCGCTGCTCAGTGAAGCAGGTGAAAGCCCGCAGGTTCAGCATCGACGCCACCAGGGTGCGCAAGCCACCCAAAGCCACGGCCAACGAGGTCTGATCCACCCGGTCCCGCGTCTCGATCTGCAGTTGCTGCGGAAACAGGCGGGCCTTCTGGAGTTCGCGCGCCAGCGCAGATTCATAAGCCATGCGGCCGAACCCGAATGCGAGCAGTGCCGCCACCAGCACCGCGACTTTGACGCTCATCTTCACGGCTTAAAACTCCTTGCTCGAAAACACCCACCACGAGGCGACGATGAAAAACAACACGTAATACAAGGCGACCAGGCCGAGCTTGCCCATCAACACCAGCGGCATCAGCTGACCCTCGATGATCGCGTCGATGACATTGAACAATTGGAAGTCCGGCAGCACCAGCGCGACCAACAACGAAATCACCCGCGCCGCCAGACCGGTCCCGGCCTCACCCGCCTGCAGATAGACCTCACGGGCGTCGGCCTGGAAGTGACCGATGAAATATACCAGGAAACTCACCACCGTGGTGAACAGGGTGCTGCTCGAAAAGGTCGACACCAGCAAGGCCAGCGATGCCATGATGGAGGCTTTCAAAAACACTGCCAGCACCGCCCCCTGCAAGGACCAGTTGGCACCACTGGCCAAGGTCTCGGCGCGCAGGGAATCGATCGCCTCCTGCGGCCAGTTCATCGCCCGCGCCATCGCCTCCTGGTCGGCAATCACCACCTGGGTGCGGATCTGCAACACCGCCACCATCAGCAGGTCCATCAGCAGCAACGAGACGAAGACCAGCAGCAGCACCCCGAGCAACCTGCCCGCCAGGTAGTCGATGCGCGGCACCGGCTTGGCCAGAATCGTATACAGCGTCCGGTCTTCGATATCCTTGGGCAGGAGCAAGGCGGTGGCCACGATCGAAATGATGACCGCGAACAGGGTCATGGTGCCTAACGAGTGGCTCTTGATCGCCCGCAGCACATTGGCTCCGACGGATTCGGGACTCAACTGTTCGACCAGGTTGAAAAAGTTGCTGCCGATGACGATCACCGCGAAGACCGCGAGGAAGTAAAACACCTTCATCC
>CBFGOB010000089.1:0-9202 GCA_965650215.1 uncultured bacterium
CTTCCTGCTGCTCGTCCTGCTGATCGCCATCCTCTCGAACACCGCCGAAGCGATGATCGGCGGCACCAACTTCGGCGGCATGTCGGGCGTGATCTACGGCCTCTTCGGCTATTTCGTCATGCACAGCAAACTCAACCCCGTGAGCCGTTTGCACATCGATCCACAAACGGTGCGTTTCATGCTGATCTGGCTCGTGCTTTGTTTCACCGGCCTGCTGGGCCCGATCGCCAACTGGGCGCACAGCTTCGGCCTCTTGGCTGGCGGCGCGGCCGGTGGCATCACTGCCTTGAAAAACGGCGGCCTCCAGGCGCTGCGACGGCGCCGCGAGTTCCGCCGTGCCATCATCGCCAGCGCCGACACCCTCCACCAATGTGCCCATTGCGGAAAAACCGAGCAACACGATCCCTACCTGGAATTCCGGGTTTGTGAAGACGGCCGCGAATACTGCGCCGACCACCTCCCGGACCCGCCACAGACCGTATCGCGTTGACGACTGCGGGCCCTCCCGGTTCAATCCGCTGTGCTTTCGTACCGTTGGTCCTTTTGTCTTTCCGCTGCCGCCGCAGCCCTGGTCCTGCTGGGTGCCTGCGACGCCCCGAAGAAGCGGGCGGCCGAGGTCCCGGCCGATCCACCTGCCGCCGAGCCCACCGCCACCAGCGCGCCGGTGATCCCTCCGGATGACGAGGTGCACGCCCAATACGCCGGTTCACCGAGCTGCAAGGAATGCCACGAAAAAGCCTACGCGGCCTGGGAAAACTCCCATCACGGCCTGGCCGAACGCAACTATCGTCAGGACCTCGATCAAAAAACCTTCATGCCGCGCAAGAGCCTCGAACACGGCGGCCAGGTCTCGGAAACCTTTCTCGACGCCGACGGGCTCGCCAAGGTCCTGACCCTCGGATTCGGCAACCAGCGCAAGGCCTATCCGGTCACACGCATCATCGGCCACACCCCGCTGCGCCAGTTTCTCATCCCCGCACCGGGCGGACGCCTCCAGACCTGCGACGTGTCCTACGATCCGGCCAAGGACGAACTCTTCGACGTCTATGGCGACGAGGAACGCCTTCCCGGCGATTGGGGCGCATGGACCGGCCAAGGCATGAACTGGAATGCCATGTGCGCATCCTGCCACAACACCCGGCTCCGCAAAAACTACGAACCGCGCACCAACAGTTACCACACGTCCATGGCCGAAATGAGTGTCGGCTGCGAATCCTGCCACGGCCCGATGAAGGACCACGTCATCTGGCAAAAGCAACAGCCCCCGGGTTACGACCCGAAGACCAAAAACATTCCGGACCCGACGATCAAGCGTCAGACCAAGGACCAGATGCTTGAAACCTGCGCCGCCTGCCACGCCCGCCGCGGAGAAGTCACCGGCGACCTCGTTCCCGGTGAATCGTTCTACGACCACTTCAGCCTCTCGATTACCGACGAGACCGACCTGTATTTCCCGGACGGCCAGGTGCGCGATGAGAACTACAACTATTCATCGTTTCTCACGAGCCGGATGTATCACAAGGGCGTGCGCTGCGGCGACTGCCACGAACCCCACTCGGCAACCCGCCTGATCCCGGGCAACATGCTGTGCATGCGCTGCCACACGGCCAACGCCGACCCGGAAGTGCCGATCATCAACCCCACCGCCCACAGCTTCCACAAGGAGGGTAGCACTGGCAACGATTGCGCCGCCTGTCACATGCCTCAGACAACCTACATGCAGCGCGATCCCCGCCATGACCACGGCTTCACCATCCCCGACCCGCTGCTCACCAAGGAATTCGGCGTGCCCAATGCCTGCAACCGCTGTCACAACGACAAGAGCACCGACTGGGCGCTGGAAGCGGTGGAGAAATGGTACGGAGACCGGATGGACCGCCCCACCCGCAGACGCGCGATCCTGATTGCCAAGGCCCGCCGCGGCGATCCATCGGCCCGGGCCGGCCTGATCCAGATGCTCGAGACCGAGGAAATCGCCGCCTGGAAAGCCACCGCCTGCCATCTCCTCGAACGCTGGGTCCTCAATCCGGAAGCCTCCCAGGCACTGGTGAAGCAACTCGCCAACGAAAGCCCGCTGGTGCGCGAAGCCGCCCTCCGCAGCCTCGTCCATCCGGCCCGCCAAAACCAAAGCGCGATCCGGACCGCCATTCAGCCCCTGCTCGACGACCCGATCCGCTCGGTCCGCGTGGCCGCCGCCTGGGCCTTGGTCGACGCCCTCGACCTCAGCTCTAAGGCCGGCAAGGAACTCGTCCACATGCTCGACCACAATGCCGATCAGCCGCTCGGCCGGATGCAGCTCAGCCAGTTCGCCTACCTGCGTGGCGACAGCGCCTCCGCCGTCCGCCAAATCCGCAAGGCCATCGAGTGGGACCCGAATTCCCCACCTTTCCACCACGACCTCGCGATCATGCTCAGCATGACCGGTGACATCCGTGGCGCGATCGCCGCCCTGGAGGATGCCATCCGGCTCGATGCGGAAGAACCCGAATACCATTACAAGCTCGGCCTGGCCTGGAGCGAGGCCGGAAATCCCCGGAAATGCATCGATTCGCTCGAAAAAGCCCTCAAACTCGACCCCTCGAATGCCCGGGCATGGTACAATCTCGGCCTGAGCTACAACGCCGTCCAGGACTTCCCGATGGCCATCCGGGCCCTGCAACAAGGGGAACAAACCGACCCGAATGACGAGGCCATCCCCTACGCCCGCGCCACCATCCATGCCCGGCTCGGACAACGCAACGAGGCCCTCGAGGCCGCCACCCGCGCGATCCAAATCCGCCAGGATTTCCCCGAAGCGATCGAGCTGATCCGCTCGCTGGCCCGCTGATCCGCCGGAAAACAGTGCTTGCCAAGTCAGGAATCGGCCATTAAAGACCCCTACAGATGCCGTGCAGCCAAAAGGTGCGCGGCACTGCTTCATCAGGACTACAGCGCCATGGTCTCAGGGAGTTTTTTTATCATGGCGCGTTAGAACTGAATACAAATGGACATCTACGTGGGCAACCTGCCCTACTCCACGACTGAAGAGGACATCACCGAACTCTTCTCCGCATACGGCCCCGTTGAGCGGGTTAAACTCATCACCGACCGCGAAACGGGCCGATCCAAAGGATTCGGTTTCGTGACCCTTGGTGACCAGAGCCAACTCAACACGGCCATCGAAGCCCTCAACGGCTTTGAATATCAAGGACGCGCCCTCCGGGTGAATGCCTCAGAACCCAAAGCACCCGGCTCCGGCGGCTTCGGCGGCGATCGTCGCAATGGCGGCGGTGGTGGCGGTGGCTACGGCGACCGTCGCGGTGGCGGTGGTGGCGGCGGCTATCGTGGCGACCGTGGCGGCGAACGCCGTGGCGGTGGCGGTGGCGGCTACAATAAAGGTGGCAGCCGTAAAGGCGGCGGCGGTGGTTACGGCGATTGGTAACCAAGCCCGGCCTCAAGCCCTTCTCTCACCCGTCCGCACTCCGTGCAGACGGGTGTTTTTTTATACCGGATGCGGCTCGATTGACCACTCATGGCACTGATTCAGGACAGAGGCAGGACAGAGGGACAGACAATCTGTGGGAGCTGCAGCGAAACGCGAAGGCCGCGAAGGCCGCGAAGGCCGCGGAGAAAGGCGCAGAGGGCTTTCGGTAGCGCCCCCTCGCCGAGGGGGGGGGCATCTTCCGACTGGAACACAACAGATTGTCTGTCCCTTTATTCCGGTCCCTTGTCCGGAATCCGAAGCTGCAGGGATGCGATCTCCTTACCGATGATAACACCTCATCACCCGCGGGGTGATCCCGGTGAAAATCTCCCACGCGATCGTTCCCGCCTTCTCAGCCACCTCGCTCACCGGAATGTGCGCACCAAACAGCTCGACCTCGTCGCCTTCGCGGACGCCATCCACTTCGGTCACGTCGACCATCAGCTGGTCCATCGTCACCCGCCCCAGAATCGGACAGCGCCGGCCGCCGACCCAAACTTCCCCACCCTGACCGGAAATGTGGCGTGGATAGCCATCGCCATACCCGATCCCGACGGTGGCCACCTTCGTTGGCCGCGTGGTGACGAATTGACGTCCGTAGGACACGCCATGCCCTGCCGGCAGGGTGCGGATCAGAGTGACCCGCGACTTCAAAGTCATCACCGTCGACAAGGCCGCCTGCCTCGCAGCAAAGGGCGAAACCCCGTACAGCATCAATCCGGGCCGCGCGAGGTTGCACAGGCCCTTCTCATATCCAATCAAGCCCGCGCTGTTGAGCAGATGCACCCACTTGAAGCGCCCCGCCCCCCCAAGCCGCCCGACGACTTCACGGAAACAACGGATCTGCTGTTGCGTGAATGCCTCGTCCTCGTCGGCCGAAGGCAGATGCGATCCAATCCCTTCGATCTCGAGGTGGGGCATTTGTCCGAGGCGATCGACACTTTCCTCGATGCCATCCAATACGAATCCGCCCCGGCCCATGCCGGTATCCACCGCCAGATGCACCCGCAGCCGTTTGCCGGCAGCCATGGCCAGGGCATTGAAATGCTCGGCCTCATCGAGTGAGGACAAACACGGCGTCCACTCGCGGGCCACGATTTCCTCACGCTCCTCCGCCCAAGTCGCCCCAAGCAGATAGATCGGCGTCATCACTCCGGCATCACGGATCCGCCGGGCCTCAACCACATGCGCGACCCCCAGAAATGCCACATCCTTCTCCGCCAACACTCCGGCAATCGTCTCCAACCCGTGACCATACGCCCCCGCCTTCACCACCACCATCAGGGCCGAATCACTCCACTCCCGCGCAAGGTCGACATTGCGGCCCAAGGCGCCGAGATCAATCTCTGCCCATGCCCGCGGCGGGGAAACCGGATACGCACCATTCACAGCGCCACGCTAACGGTCCCGCCCGAAGTGGCAAGATCGGGATGCATGGTTCAGCAGCACCAGATCAATCGCAGGGCGTCCAGACGCAGCCTCGGACACGTGAGCGCCTCCAGAATTTCCTCGCGCTCACGACCCATGGCCTCAATTTCACCCTCCGTCACCCGGGGGTTGCGCTGCGCCAGATCCCGCATGCGTCCGATTGACTCATCCAACACGCGGGACGCCTCAAGCATCGCAGCCCGCCTGACCTCAGCCGCAGCCTCCTCGGCATGTGCTTGCGCCGCCGCGAGCATCTTTGGAAAAATCGAGTGACGGAACGCCGCTTGGGAAACCACCTTGCGCACATCCCCGGGTTTCAGGACGGCTGGCGGTAGCAACCCGGTCCGCCGCCCCTGATGATCCGTAGCCAAGCGCAGCAGCGTTGGCGGCAGGAAACGGTCCAAATGCAGGCGCGTCGGCGCGACCGTCTCGAGCACGTAGGCACAATCAAGCACCAAGGCCCTGCCCTTGCCGGACTCCAGGATCGCGAATGAAGCGATGCCGGACTCGCTGTCGAGCAACTGTTCCATGCCACCGATGAACAAGGGATGGTCTTGGGTCAAAAAGTCCATGTCCTCCCTGGCCAGTGCGGTGGCACGATCAAAGGTCGCCGAAAGCCCTTCCTCCGGCAGGCCCGCAAAAGCCTCACTGTGACGCTGGCCGCGGTTGAAATGATAGCTGCGGGCAAACAGGTCCGAAACATCAAGCCCAAGCCGATCGAACAGGGACAAGACAAAGCGCTCGAAATGCGGATCTTCATCCGCCGCTTCAATCCGGCTCTTCAGGGACAGGGCACTCGACGCCGGAGGCGCACCAAGCTCCAGCAGGCGGTCGTGCCCGGTCGACAAATCCCTGCCGATTTCCTGCTTCAAGCGACGGCTGCGCTCGAGAAAGACCTCGAACGCTTCCGGATCCCCGGGATCAACCGCATCCAACTCCGGCAACAGGACCGATGCCAAGGCGGTCGCCCCTTTGAGCGGTGCCGCAAATGCCTCCAACCCCTCATGCAGCCAGCGGGCATGAAGTTCAGAGCGGCTGCCAACGCCATAGGGGACGTGAATGTGGATCGCTCCCGTTTGCCCGATCCGGTCCAAACGGCCGATCCGCTGCTCCAGCAACTCCGGATCCCTGGGAAGACCAAAAAGCACCAAATGCCGCGCAAACTGGAAATTTCGACCCTCACTGCCGATTTCCGAGGCGATCAGGATCCGCGCACCGACGGGGTCGGCAAACCAGGCCGCATTCCGATCGCGCTGCAAAAGGCTCAGATCCTCATGAAACAGCGCGCACTCGACCCGCATCTCCATCAAGAGCTTTTCCTGGACCCCTATCGCCGCCTCGGGTGAATGGGTGATCAACAACACCTTTTCCGTCTCGGGCAGATCGCGCAGCAGGGATGCCAGCCAGCCATACGGCGACTCACCTGCCGTCAAGGGATGAAGGTGTGGCACACGCAGCGGAAAGCCCTTGAGCTGCCAACGCGTGTTGCGGAACAACACGCGACCGGTCCCGAAGCGGTCGATCAGGTCCGCCACCAGCACCGGACGCAGCGACTCCTCTCCGGCACGCAACCTGCGGTAACGCTCCGCCGACGCCGGGGAAGCATCAAGCCAGGCGTCGATGCCATCCGGAAAAGCACCCCGCTTCAGGTCCTCGATGAGTTCCGCCAAGGGCGCATACGATGACACCTCCCGCGCAAAGGCATCGAGATCGCCATAGCGCTCCGGGTCCAACAGCCGCAACCGCGCAAAATGTCCCTCAGGTCCCAATTGCTGCGGGGTCGCCGTCAACAGCAACAAGGACGGCACCCGTGACGCCAGCGATTCCACCATCGCATATGCGGGAGAAACCTCCGTCGGCGACCACTCGAGATGATGGGCCTCATCCACCATCAGCAGATCGAAGCCGGCATCCCGCGCCTGTTCGGCCCGGGTGGGATTCCCGGCCAACCAATCGGCGGCAGCCAATACCCACTGGGAATCCAAAAACGGATTCACCTCCGGATCGTGAAGTTCGATGGACACGCAGCGATCCTCATCAAACAAGGCGAACTTCAAATGGAAGCGCCTCAACAACTCGACAAACCACTGGTGCACCAAAGACTCAGGCACCAGAATCAGAATCCGCCCGGCCCGGCCGGTGCGCTGCAAGCGCTGCATGATCATGCAGGCCTCGATCGTCTTTCCCAATCCCACCTCGTCCGCCAGCATCAGCCGGGGATGCAGGCGCGAGGCGGCTTCGACAGCAATCGACAACTGATGCGGAATCAGATCAATCCTGCCACCGGCAAATCCCCTGACATCCGACTTCCGCAAGCGCTCGTTCCAACCAAGCGCCTGCATGCGGAAATCGAAGTCACGCGGCGCATCGCAGATCCCCGCCAGGAGGCGCTTCTCGGGGTGCCGGAAGTGGAGCGTGTCCGACAATCCGTCCTCACGCAGAAGCCAGCCCTCTCCCGCATAGGTCAGCACCCCGTCCTCCTCGATCACCTGCTCCACCACCCGCTCGCAACCCTGCCGGTCCAGCACCCGGTCTCCCGGCTCGAAGCGGACTCTCAGCAATGGTGCCGAATCGACCGCATAGACCCGCTCAAGCTCGACCGCAGGAAACGCCATGCGGACCCTTCCTCCCTCATGCTCCACAACCAGACCAAGCCCCAAACCGGGATCCGAAGTCGAAATCCATCGTTGTCCTGAACAGGGAACCCGCATGAGCACGGCGGTATAATCCCATCTCCCGGGCCGGTCGAGACCGAAGCCCATCAATTCAGGATCAATATGTCCGATTCTCAACTTGCATCCGCGCCGATGACTGCTAGATTGCGGATCATTGGAGTATTTCAGCTCCCTTGACCGGAATCCTCCACCCATCAACCAAGTCCATCCCAACCATGAACATTGCCAAACTCGCCATCGCCGCCGCTGCCGTCGCCTTCCTTGCCGCCTCGTGCTGCCCGACCGCTCCGGCAAAAAGCTGCTGCAAGCCCTGCCCGAAAGTCTGCGGAACGAAGTAACACCGGCCGCTGACCTCCATCAAAAAGCCCGGCTTCCGCGAGGAAACCGGGCTTTTTGCGTTTAAAACCATCCGGGCATGCCTCAGTGGCCGCCCGAGGACTCGACCGCGGCCTTGCCGTCGGCCTGCTTGGTCTTCACATAGGTGCCGTAGCCGACAATCACGGTGGAAAGAATCAGCGTCAGGATCCCGGCCGTGATCAGGCCATGCGCCTTGCGGCTCGCACCTCGCCATTCCTTGAAAATCCAGCCCCACATCGTACTGAAAATGATGATGGAGGCCATGTGCAAGGTCCAGGACGAGAAACCGAAGCCATCCGGGTCCGAGCCGCCCATGTTGATGTGACCCATCGAGTAGAAAAAGAATTGGAAGTACCAGGTCGTTCCCGCCATCGCGGAAAACACGAAATTGGCCAACAAGGGAATCCGGTGATCCGGGGAATCGGCGGCGTGCGGCGACTGCCGGGTCACCTCCTCCGAAGGCGCGTCGATCGGATTTTCAATTGCATCGTCGCCCGGCCGGTGCGAGGGCCGGCGCTGATGGGATGCCAGATATTCGTAGCCGCTGCGGTTCTTGATGTTGAGTGCCACACACCAGATGAAGTTCGTGGTGAAGCCGCCGAACATCACCACGATGAGGCTCGGGAGACCCGACCACAATTCAGGCGTGCCGGCCTCGACCGAGGCCTTGCCGATCGGCTCGGCAGCCGTCAGGCCGAAACTGAAACAGGCGCTCATGATGCCCGAAAAGGTCGCCACCAGAATGCCCTTCTTGAAGTCGAACTCCTTGACCGACTTCTTTTTGTCCTCCGAGGACATCTCCTTCTCCTTGGTCGATCCGGCCATGGCGGCGATCACGATGCCGACCAGACAGACCGCGACGCCGAACAACGTGATCTTGCCGGCAAAGGTCGAAGCGATCTGGACGATGTCCTCACCGACCGGGATCGTCGGCCGGAAGTACTTGATCACCGGAGGAAGCAACGCGCCGAACGCGGCGCAATAACCCAGCGCCACTCCCATGCCCAGCGACATGCCGAGGTAGCGCATCGCCAAGCCGAAAGTCAAACCGCCGAAGCCCCAGAGCACGCCGAAAAGATAGGCCCAACCCAGCACGGAGCTCGGCTGGCTGCGCAGGACCCCGACGACATCCTCGGTCATCAGGGTGGCGAAAAACCATGGACAGATGATCCACGAGAAAAAGCCGCCGACGAGCCAGTAGGTTTCCCAGGACCACTTCTTCACGCCTTTGTAAGGCACATAGAAGGATCCGGAGGCCAAGCCGCCGAGCCAGTGGAAT
>CBFGOB010000090.1:0-9192 GCA_965650215.1 uncultured bacterium
GGAAGGGAAACGCGACTTGCCGATGGCTACTTCTTCGGTGCGTAGATGCAACCCGAGCGGTGAGTGATGCTGCCATTGCTGGAAGCCTTCGCGCCACAATCCGCACAGGTCGGAGGCGGCACCTCGCTCGGCAGGGCCGAACACGCCGAGGCATGCAGGCAGTCGACCGCACGATCCGCCAGCAACCGGTCCCTCTCCTTGGAATTGTCGCAACGCCCGCAGCGGCGGCCGACACGAACAGTACCGCAGAACGGACAGTGATCCTTTCTGCACTGGCCCTTGGGCGCTTCACAGTGCGGACATTTCTCGGCCGCGGCCCATCGCTCGCCCGCAAGCCCCGAAGGACCGGCCGCCTGCAGCAGGCATGCCGTCAGAATTCCCACAAGACCAATCCACGTCATTGATTTGATGTTCATATTCGTTCTCCTTTGTGTTGTTTTCTAGCAGAAATCACGGCCGAAACCCGAATGACCAGACCTGCCCGCACCACGCGGCTTTTACACTTCATTTCATATGGCCGCCGCCCGTTCGAGTCAACGCCATAAGGGATCTTGAAATAGGACGCGCAGGTCCTGTTAGTGCCGGGCATTTCGCATTCAGCCGGCGGGAACAAGACGAAACAGACCGTGTCGTGAAATTGAGAATCGGACGCAGAACACTCCCTGGCACCAGGGCCGGATGAGGGATCGCGCTTGTACTCGCGCATTCGCCCCATCATGTCGGAATGGGCAAACTGGCAAGCTTGGCCGTTCCCCGCCGTGGAATCGCGATTTGTCATCACCAATCGCTTTGTCGGCCTTTTGCCGCACAAGCCATGAACGTTCAGCCACCCGCAGCCTGTCCATGCTTGGCGGAGCGGTTGACCCCTCCGCGGCTTCGGCCATGACGCAGGCTTGCCGCACTTGCACCCTTGTCCGCCGCCGCTCGCGCCCGAACGCATGAAATGCCCAACTTGGTTTTCACCCGGCAGGGCGCCCCCCTGCAGCATGCCTGCGGCACAGTCGCGGGCTCTTGACCCCTGGCGCCTTTCATCCAATCGGCGGCGATTGGATTTCAGCGGGTTGCGGGCACATGGCCGGCGCCGGACTCCAGAAGCCGGGTGACCGAGCCGCCCTCGGCCCTTGGTCGATCCCGACGAATCCCTCTTGGCCGCCCTGCCCCTTGGGACGGTGACGCGTTCCCGCTATCCAAACCAATCTGGCGAACCCGGCGGCAAAGGCTTGTGCAATCGCGGGCCGTAGCTCCATGCTCGCCGCGTGAGCCGCAAGGATGACGAACTCAAGGAAGAACGGGAAGCCGCATGGATCGGCGATGCCGTGCTGGCGCTGTTTGCCCGGAAATTCGTGCTGCGCGAGCGCAATACGATGGACGGCGAATGGTTCACCCGGCTCACCTCCAATGATTTCCTGAGCAGTTTCGGCAACCCGACGCGGGTCGAAGCCTCGATCGGCAAACTCTACCTCAGCGCAGGCCTGGACGCGGCTTTCGCATGGATGGAGCAAGAGCTTCTGCCGGTGTTCCGCAAACAGATGCAGAACCGCCGCTAGGGCCTTCACCCTTGCCGGGACTTTGTCCTGACGGTGGTTTTCCTTCCAAATGTCGTCAAAACCGCCGGCAAAGGCCCGCGGCCATCAAGGGGCAGTCTGCGCGGGATGACAAAACCAATATCGACGGTGCTTGAACGGACGCCATGAATTCGCGGTTCACCCAGCGTGATCCGTTGCCTGTCTCCTAGCCATCCACGCGTGCATCTGGCGTTGAGCGAGGCAGCCATGCCTTCGGTGCCCGCGAGGAACCGCCGCTGCGAATTCAAGGTGGATTTGCTTTCCTCATCCGCCGCGGCCGGCTTTGCTATAGGCATGAGAATCCTGATCGCGATTGCCATCACCTCGGTCGCCACCGCACAGGAGGACGATCTGGTCAAAGCGGATCTGAGAAAACTGATGGATCCCGCCCAGCGCGATGCCGAGGTGAAGCGCCTGGACGATTGCAAAGATGGGCAACTCGTCGCCTATCACTTTCTGAGCGCGCCCCAGCGTGAGGGCAAAGCGCCTTTGCATGTTCTTGCTGTCGAAAGCAGCCACCTCTCCTCGTTTTCATTGGGCGATGGCTACAAGGTCGAAAAACCAGAAAAACTCTTCGGCACGGATCAGGTGGCGGCCACGGCTCAGCTCGAACCCAGCCTGCATCCGATCCAGAACAGGCACCTGATGGTCCTCGACCCCAAAGGCAGGGAAATCCGGCCCTTCGGCGGCGACAATTTCATCAGCTGGGGTTACTGCTACGACTTCAACAAGGACGGCGTGCTGGAACGGGCGGACTACACGAACTACAGCGTCGATGAGGCGCCCGAGGATGACGTGCAGGTGTTTGAATTGCAAACGATCGAGGCACAGCCCCGCAGCTTACTCAAGGTCATCTACAACTGGCATCCGGACGCGCATTTCGACAAGAACTGCTGGTCGTTCACTTGCACGGACGAGGACAAGGACGGATGGGTCGAAATCCATTTTCACCCCGACGGCCATGCCGACGATCCGCAGCGCATCACCTTTCGCTGGGACACCGCGAGTAAGCGCTACAGCGCCGGAGCGCTGCCACCCCGCTCGCATGTCCGGGTGATGGCGAAGCATGAATCCCTCGCCGACATCGCCAAGGCCGGCGGGCTCGGCTACCCGATCGCCAAGGATCCGGGATCCGGCACGCGGGACGATGCCACACCACCGCCGCAAGCGCGCTATCGGTTCCAATCGCTCAAAGGCAAGACAGCCGGCGAATGGATGACATTCTTCAACGGCACCCGGCGAAGGGACTGGACGGATGGACCGTCCGATTCGTTTGCAAACCGGATCCCCACCGACTTGTGGCAACTCGGCTCCAAACCAGCGGCGCTGTCTCTGGCAGAATCCAACCGCACCCCCAGCCACCGCAAGGCCTGGAAGCTCGCTGTCGACGATCGCAACGGCGTCACCCCACCGTCATCCGGGTGGCTGGTCTTCGATTGGGGTTCATCGGGTTGTTACAGCTACAGCTCAAACTGCTATGCCCTGCACTTCGGCGTGCGGGAACCGACACTCACGGTCTTCAGCTCGAATTCGATGGGAGTGGTCGGCCACAATCCCTGGGCCGACGAGCCCGCCTATCAGGTGCGCCGGATCCAACTCGAGGAACCCGAAGCACGCTTCATGGCCGACACGATCTTCTGGCTCGACCGCATCCGCAGTCACACGCAACGCCAATCGGAATCCATGTCAGGCGGCCGATCCAGCACCGCCGATGGCTTTGCCACCATCTCCTTGTGGCCAGCGGACGGACCGCCACGCCAACTCGCGGCGACCACGATCTGGGCAATGTCCAGCGTCTCGAGTCAATGGGAGGGTGAATACAATCAAACCGTCTTCGCCAATCTGGCGGATTTGTTCATGAGCGAGGCCGTCCCGCAACGGCTGGCCGATCGCTGGAAGGTCGCGAATGAGATCCAGCCCCAAAGCCTGATGACGCCAACCCGCGAGCGGATCAAGCCCCGCACCGATAACGCCAGCCGGAAACGGCTCACGGAGATCTACGGCCGCATACTGGAGCAACACCACCGCGACCCCGCACCGGCGACCGTCTTGCGCGAGCTCGTGGTCGCCGCCGGTCAGGAAGCTCTGACGGAACTGCTAGATCCCTTGCGAAAGCTCGAAGCATCGATCGGCCCCGAAACCGCCGAAGACCGGGAGTTCGAGATCCTCGCCACACGTTTTGCCCGCGACCACTTCGGGGATGCTCTGGGCGACGAGCCCTCGGAGCACAAGGATGCCTACGCACGCTATCAAGCGCTGAGGGGAAAACGCGAATTCCAGGCCTCCGCCGTGCTCCGAGAGCCGCTGAAGCACTCCTTCGCGCTGCTCGAGCTGGCAGGACATCCGGATCGCTTGACCGATGTCGCCGCAGGCAACATGCGGGAAACCCCGTGGGCCCTGACACTTCGGCGGCGCCGCAGCCCTGACACCTGGGCCGACATCCTCCAATCGCAATTCAACCACGCCGCGGATGACGACAACCGCCGTGCGATCCTCCACACGCTGGCCGAAGGTTCGATCGAGCATGCGAAGCGATTGATCGCCCGCATTCCCGCCGCCAAGCGCCGCGCTCTGATCATCGAGATCGCCCGTTTCCATCGCGAACACGACGAGGCGGCATTCACCAAGGACCTGCCCGAGTTGCTCGAGATCATCGGTGAACGCACGGAAAACCTGCAACGCCGCGCGGCAGCGATCGACTTGCTGGCCGGAGTGGCATTACCCCCCGCGGTGTTGGAGGAAGCGACGTCACTGCTCATCACCGAAATCCGCAAGCCACAGGAAACCGAATACGGCATGGACACCCTCTCGAATGCGATCCGGACCCTGACGAGCTTCCCGGATGCCAAACGCCATCTCGACCTCATCACCGGCTCACCCGAGATCGCCCGCAAGGCATTCCGCGCAGGCTTTGATGCGATCGCAACCATGACCGCAGGTCGCGAGGACGCCAAGCTCCTCTTGGCCAACTATCTCAAGCCGCGATTCACGGCATGCAGTGGAAACATGAACGAGCTTTTCCTGCTGATCCTCACCCATGACCTGCGTCCGCTGGCTCCCGAATTGGCGGGCTTCGCCAGTGAAAGCCCGGCCGTGCCGGACGGTGACGGTGCCGATTACAGCGGCGGCGGATTCAAAAGCCCCATCGGCCATCGCTACCACCTCGCCCGTGAAATCACCGCCCTGTGGTCCGAAACCGATCCCGCCACGCTGGGCCGGATGTGGATCTTCTTCACAGTCGCCCATGCCCACGATTTCCAGCCCAACGATGACAACGCCCTGCTGCGAGAGGCGGCAGCAAGCGCCATCAGCCAGATGCCACTGACCGAACGTCGCGAGGCCATCGATACGGCGCTCAACCTAAAACCGGTTCCACCCCACGCCGTCGAAACCGAGCGCTGGCTGCGCACATGGGCTGAACCGTGAAGCTGCCGGCAGTGGGCTTGCTCACCATGGGGAAGATGCCGTCTGCCCCTTCATCATCCCAAGGCCGATTCTTGGACATTCGCGCGGCCCTGCCGGCATGACGGCCGCTCATTCAAAGCGCTCATGGAAGACGGCGAGTGAGTCCTGGATTTCCCGGAGCTTGAGCGAGCGGGCCGCCTCGTCGGAGGCGGCGGCGTAGTCCTTGTTGAGCTCAAGAAATGGCATCAGCCATTGGTGCAGCGCGTCGTGCGCCGGTCCTTGCATGGTGCAGCTCGAAATCAATTGCGTCGTGTGCAGGTCGATCGCTGAGGCCAAAGCGGCGTGATCTTTCTCTGCAGATGCTTCAAATCGGCGCAACTCCTGCTCCAGGTTGCGCATGTGCTGCATCATGGCTTCCGGCATGGGAAATCTGGCCGGATTCGCGGGGATGGGCTCCGGCGCTGCAGCCACCTCGGCCGCGTCCGCCTGCGAGCTGGCGGGCTTGGGTTGGGATCGGCGCTGGCAGGCACTGATTCCAATGGCGAGTGCAAGAACCAGAACCGTGGATTGGATTGCGCTTTTCATCGGATGGATGGGACCTGTGAAGCTTAGGTCAGGCCAAAGAGAAATAAAGAAGTTTTTTTCTTTGAATATTGGCAGGAGCTCCCCTTAGGCTCCAGCTGCGATGAACAACGTCAAACGATTATGGATTCTGTTGGGTGTGGTGGTGCTGTCTTCATTTGCGGTCTTGCTGTGGTATGGAGGTGAGATTTACCGGGAGGCGCCGCCGATTCCGAAGCAGGTGGTGGTTGAGGAGACAGGTGAGATTCTGTTCACGGAGACCCAGATCAAGGACGGTCAGAACGTCTGGCAAAGCACCGGTGGGCAGCAGTTGGGCAGCATTTGGGGGCATGGCAGTTATGTGGCGCCGGACTGGACGGCCGACTGGCTGCACCGGGAAGCGGTGTTTTTGCTCGGACGCTGGGCGAAAGCCGAGGGGGCGGAAACGTATGAATCGCTCCCTGACGAGAAGCAGGCCGCGTTGAAAGCGAGGTTGAAGCGCGAATTGCGCACCAACCGTTATGACAAGGCATCGGGCACCCTCACGGTCAGTGCCGAGCGGGCTGCGGCGATTCGGGCGAACTCCGCGCATTTCGGCGGCTTGTTTGGCGGAGACCCGGACAAGGAGATGGCGCGTTTGCGCGAGGCCTATGCGATGAGTGAATCCACGATCAAGGATCCAGCGCGTCTGCAGCCGCTCAACGGCTTCTTCTTCTGGGCCAGCTGGGCCTGTGTGACCCATCGTCCGGGAAAAGAGATCACGTTCACCAACAACTGGCCGCACGAACCCCTGGTCGACAACGTTCCCAGCGGGGACCTGATGCTGTGGACCGGATTCAGCGTGATCATGCTGCTCATTGGGATCGCCTTGCTGGCGTTCCACTATGCGAGAAACAGCGAGGACGAAATCCCGCATGCCGAGTATCTGCCGGAATCCGATCCCTTGCTGGGCCAGGTGGCGACGCCGTCGATGCGGGCGACCTTGAAGTACTTTTGGGTGGTGTGCGGCTTGCTGGTGCTGCAAGTCGGGCTAGGAATTGTCACGGCCCACTACGGTGTCGAAGGGCAGCGCCTGTATGGCATTCCGCTGGCCGACTGGTTGCCCTATTCGGTGACGCGGACCTGGCACGTGCAGTTGGCGGTGCTGTGGATTGCCACGGCCTGGCTGGCGACCGGTCTTTATGTCGGGCCGGCGGTTTCCGGCCATGAACCGCGTTTCCAACGCCTCGGCGTGAATGTCCTGTTTGGCGCGGTGGTGTTCGTATTGGTCGGCTCGATGGTCGGCCAATGGTTTGGCGTGATGCAAAAACTCGGCCTGGTTGAAAACTTCTGGCTCGGCCACCAGGGATACGAATACGCGGAACTCGGCCGCCTATGGCAGATCCTGTTGTTTGTGGGGCTGATCCTGTGGTTGGTGCTGGTCGGCCGCTCGATGTGGCCGGCCTTGCGCAAACCGGGTGAGAGCCGCCATCTGCTGATCCTGTTTTTCCTCTCGACCGTCGCCATCACGATTTTCTTCGCGGCGGGTCTGATGTGGGACCGCCAAACCCACCTGTCACTGGCGACTTACTGGCGCTGGTGGGTGGTTCACCTTTGGGTGGAAGGCTTTTTCGAGGTTTTTGCCACCGTGGTGATCGCATTCCTGTTCACCCGCATGGGTTTGTTGCGCATCGGCGTGGCCACCGTTTCCGTGTTGTTTGCCACTTCGATCTTTTTGGCGGGCGGCATTCTCGGAACCTTCCACCACTTGTATTTTTCGGGAACACCGATGGCGGTGCTCGCGATCGGATCAACCTTCAGCGCGCTGGAAGTCGTGCCGCTGGTGCTGATCGGATTCGAGGGCTGGCACAACTACAAGCTGAGCATTGCCAAGGTATGGGTCCGCGAATACCGCTGGCCGATCTGGTGCATGCTGGCGGTCGCATTCTGGAACATGCTCGGTGCGGGGATTTTCGGTTTCCTGATCAACCCGCCGATCGCGCTGTATTACATGCAAGGGCTCAACACCACGCCCCTGCACGGCCACACCGCGTTGTTCGGGGTTTACGGCATGCTGGGGATCGGGCTGATGCTGTTTGTCGCCAAAGGCCTGGCGGCACCGGGACGCTGGAAGCAGGGATTGATCGCCTTCTCGTTCTGGTCGATCAACATCGGACTCTTGCTGATGGCGCTCCTGAGCCTCCTGCCTGTCGGCATGCTCCAGACGGTCGCCAGCGTGAATCACGGGTTGTGGTATGCACGCAGCGAGGAATTCCTCGGGAGCGGCTTGATGGATACCCTGAAGTGGATGCGCGTGTTTGGTGACACCTTGTTTGCGGTCGGCACGCTGACACTTGCCTGGTTTGTTCTCGGCCTGAAATTCGGCTGGTCACTGATTCCCGAGGGCGATTCTCAGTCCCGCGAAAAACCCTGACCTGATCGGCAGGATGGCGTGATGATTTCCAACAGCGATCCGGGAAACGTGTTGCCCGGATCGCGAAGGAGCGCCAGATACCGCGAACTTGCTTTCCCACCCAAGGCGGCGAATGCCCTGAGGGGCTGACGCTGGGAAGGGGAAAAGAGCGGGCTTGCAGACTCATGTCACTGAGCCGCTTGCGGATTCGGCCTCAATCCGTTTGCGCATCGGCCAGCAATTCACAGAGAGCCTCGGCAAACCAAGCCGTGTTGTGCAGCTCCATTTCGCACCAGCGCCAGTGACCGCTCCGCATGTATGGCATGTCCTTGCCCCCGCCACCGATCCCCTGAACCACCATGCCATCGCTGCGCGGCTCAAGCGATTCCTTGTATGCGCGCGGCTGACCCTGGCCCGCGCCATACACCGTGCTGGCATTGAGCGGGTTGTTGCCCAACATCCAGTCGATCTGTCGCCACGCGGCATCCCGCAGTTTGGAATTCCCGAGAATCCTGGCACCCCGCGCCAACATGATGGCATTGCGGGCCAGAATCATGTTCATCCCCCGGTTGTCGCATAAATTCTGATAGTACAGGCCGCCCACGCGGTGCCGCATTCTGCCGCCGGTCCGCCCCCCTGCCGCATCGTCCAGGGAAAGGTATGCCGGCGTGATGCCAAACGCGTTCTTCCGCGACATGGGCAAGAGATTGTCCTCCAGATAGGACCTCAGGGATTCCTTCCATCGGGCATGTTTCGGGTGCGACGGGAGGACTTCACACAAGTCGGCGAGCACGACCACTCCGCCGTCCATGCCATCAAGCCCGCCGTGCCCCATCAGATTGCCGAAAATCATGTCCCTCTTCGCATCCGCATAAAAAAATCCTTTCACCTCGGACTGGTCCCGGACGTACCCGGTCTCCTGCAATGCCATGAGTTGATCCGCCAGCGCGATGGCCCGATCCCTGCATTCCGCACGGTCCGTTGCCAGATACATCGACAAGTGCGCCCTGATGCCGTAAACGAGAGGCATGGCTTCCGATACCGGCTCCATGTAAGGTCTGGCGTTGAAAGTGGTTTTGTAATCGGTGACGACCGGCCATTCCCTGAGGAAGTGATCATAACACCTCATGGCCGCCTGAAGGCAGATTCCCGCATAGGTTGGATCCTGATCCTTGTAGAGTCGGTGGATCGCGGTTTGATTCATGATGAAATCGGCCTGGGTCAACAGGTCGATCGCCAGTGTCTTCTCCGGCAGCACCCGGTCATCCG
>CBFGOB010000091.1:0-9178 GCA_965650215.1 uncultured bacterium
AAAGATGCCCTGCGTCCGGGGAAAAATGAACTGCTGATTCGGATCGGTGCCTCCCGGGATTGCGTGGAGCCAACGGTTCCCACAGGCCTTGATGTTGAGAAGATCCTTTATATTCCGGGGATCTTTGACTCGGTCGAGCTCATCCTGACGGGAAGCCCTTACATCCGCAACGTCCAAGCGGCCCCGGACATTCACCACCAAAAAGTTCGCGTCCAAGCTGTGGTGTTCAGTGCCGACAAGGGAGGTAAGGGGGGGCTGAAGTTTACCGTGCGCGAAACGATTTCCGGAGCGGTGGTCGGCACCGCCACGGCGCCATTGGAATCGCTGGCCGCAGGAACCGAGCAAACGGTCGATGTTTCCATCCCGGTGGTCAAGTGCCGGCTCTGGTCCCCGGAAGATCCGTTCCTTTATGATCTAAGTGTGGAAAGCAGCGCTGACCAGTTAGACACCCGCTTTGGCATGCGGGAGTTCTATTTTGACTCGGCGAAAGGCCATGCGGTGCTCAACGGGAAGCCGTATTACATGCGGGGCAGCAATGTCACCCTCTACCGCTTTTTTGAGGACGGCCAGTGCAAGAATTTGCCGTGGGACGAGCAATGGGTGCGCGACCTGCACCTGAGCTTAAAGAAGTTTCACTGGAACAGCTTGCGTTACTGCATCGGGTTCCCTCCCGAGAAATGGTATCGGATCGCGGACGAGCTTGGGTTTCTGATCCAAGATGAATTTCCCCTCTGGGCTGCTGGAAGTTGGCTCAAAGACGCGCCGAAACAAACGGATTCCTGGCCGACGACCGAGGAGCTGGTGCGCCAATACACGGAATGGATGCAGGAACGCTGGAATCATCCCTGCGTGGTGTTGTGGGACGCCCAGAATGAAAGCAAGTTGGATGCCACGGGTGCAGCCATCCGGCGGGTGCGTGGTCTGGATCTATCCAATCGTCCTTGGGACAATGGCTGGTCCGCCCCGGATGCCCCCGGCGATCCCTTGGAATCGCATCCCTATCACTTCTATAATCCCTATTTCAAACTTCGGGACATGCCCAAGCAGAATCGGGTGCCCTCGGTTTGGCCCTGGATGCGGGGGGCGGAACCCCGCGCCATCATTGTCAACGAGTATGGGTATCTCTGGCTGAACCGCGACGGAACGCCCACCAAGCTGACGGAGAAAGTTTATAAAAATTTGCTCCCGCCGGGTTCCACCACCGATCAACGGTTTCACACCTATGCCAGAACAATGGCCGCTGAAACCGAGTTTTGGCGGGCCCACAGGAAATGCGCCGCAGTCATGCATTTTGCTGCGCTAGGTTATTCCCGTCCCGACGGTTACACCAGCGACCACTTTATCGATGTGGCGAAGCTGATCTATGAACCCGAGTTCCTGAAATACATGCCGGACGCATTTGCCCCGGTGGGCCTCATGGTGGATTATTGGAACGATCTAGCGGAGACCGGCGCAGCAGTTCAAATTCCAGTCATCGCGATCAACGACCTGAACGAGCCGTGGAGCGGGCCTGTGACGCTACGAATATCGGACGGAGAGAAGATCGTCTCCGAAAAATCCCAACCCGGAAAAATAGAGGCCCTAGGCCAAACTCATCTGACCTTTGATATTTCGTTTCCAGCTCAACCGGGGAACTATCTCATCCAGGCCGAACTGCCGGGGGAGAAAGGCCAACCGGTCCGAAGCTTGCGGGATATTGAAGTGCTGAACCCCGAGGACTTCAAGAATGCAGTGGGTGCCGGGAAGAAGGCGCATCCAGGCAGACCAAGGCCATGATCCACACGGGTTTTTCCGGCTCGGGCTCTTGGCCTCATCCCGTGACTGGATCATCCCTTCACCGCTAGTCTCTGATGATGTGTGACTTAGCTTGTTCTTGCAGACCGTGGAAGAGGCTGGTTTTGGGATGAGGTTTTTATTCGGATCCCTTGAATTATTCGCTTGAACGGGCTGTGGCTGAGTGTAGCCTTTTTGAAGTTTGTTTAGGTCGTATTCGCTTTCTTGATCTTCAGGCTGAAACTTTCCCCGAATCTGTATGAAAAAGCCCCTTCTTTTTTCACTGCTTTTTGGTCTTTGCGCGCCATTGGCCATGGGGGTGGCAACCAATCCGGTGGGTTACATGTCGATCACCTGCCCGCCAAACTCCGATACCATTGTCGGCTTGCCGCTGCGCCAGAATGCGGCATTTTCCGGCACGCTCAGTGCTGACCCCGACACCACCACGACGCCCGGTTCCGCCATCCTCACGCTGAGCGGCACGCCCGGGCTGACGGTGAATGCTTATGCCAACCAGTATTATGTGAAGTTTGCGGACACCACGCCGACACCGGCAGCCGGCGACGGGCAGTGGTTCTCGATCACCTCGAACACCGCGGGCAGCATCACCGTGGATCTCAATGGCGGTTCGATTGCCGCGGTCTCTGGAGCAAGGTTGGAAGTGCTGAAGTTTTGGACCTTGGCGGAATTGTTCAATCCGGCTGCATCGACCACTGATCCACTGACGACTGGGAATGCGATTGTGGCGTCGACGAGCACGACAACTTTTGGACGTCGGACCAGTGTGCTTTTTCCTGATTTGGCAACCCCCGGGATCAATTTGGCTGCTTCTGCCATTTATTATGTCCACAGTGGTATTTGGAAAAAGTCCGGGCAAGGCGATACGAATTATGGATCCACACAACTTTGGCCTGACATGTACATTGTTATTCGTCATCCATCTGCGGTTACATCGTCCACGGTTTATACTGTAACAGGTGAAGTTGAAATGGGTGATTTTGTCATTCCTTTGTCAACTCAAGCGTCTGCACAACAAGACAACTTTATTAGCATTACTCGTCCAGTTGATGTATCTCTTAATAATCTCAATCTTGGAGGTACTAGTGCCTTTATTTCTTCTACCAGTGAAACCACATTTGGCAGGCGTGATCAGTTGATGGTTTTTGACAACACGCAACAGGCGCAGAACAAATCTGCAACTGCTATTTATTTTTATCACAATGGCATCTGGAAAAAATCAGGCTTTGGAAGCACTGACTACGGAACAGATGTTATCCGAGCTGGTGCTGGATTCATGATTCGTAAGTATCAATCTGGGAATGGTGCTACCGTTTTCTGGAAAAACACCAATTCTTATTAACCTGATACAAACTAATTTTAATTATAAATAATATTTAAGTAATGAAATCAATAGTATTAGCTTTTTTGCTTTTGTCTACTTGCTTGGTCACGGTTCGCGCAACTGTTACTGTGGAGAATCTGTTTGGGTATGCATATGATTCATCAGGCAATCTAGTTGCCGACAATACTTTGTGGGTATTGGTTGTTGATGCAGACAACAATAACTCCATTCTTGGTACTTCATTAAACGCCACTCTCAATTCGCTGACCGGCAATAATTTATTTAGCGCTGGTGACAGTATTAATCTTGGTACTACCATCGGGGGGGATACGGTTTTTGCGATGGGAGGCTTTAATGGTGCTGAAGGTACAGGAACGTCTTTCTCTGTTCTCAATTTCGCGCTTGGTTCAAATGGAGCTCTTGCAGGCAGGAATTACTCATTCGTGTGGTTTCCAGGAGTTGTTTACTCAGGCGTTTCCCCAATTACTTCAGGCAGTCTGGCTCACACCATCGGGACACAAGTTGGTGCAATCAATCGCAGCACGACTGACGGTGTAAGCCAATTCAACACAGGCATGGTATTGCCAACGGATGGCAATACGATAGCTACTGGCGCGGTGACAACTGACTTTGGTGGATCCGCTACCCAGGGTCAATTCACTGCCATCAATCTGATTCCCGAGCCATCCTCCTTCCTGCTGACTTCGCTGGCGCTGTTTGGATTCGTCCTGCGCCGCAAGCGTTGAAGCCGACTGTCGCTTGTTGGATTTTCGACAAGGCGTTCCGGATTTCGGAACGCCTTTTTTCTTGGCATCGAGGGGCAGACCATGGCCCGAAGCCCGAAGCCAGGCTTCGGATGTTGCGGCAGATCCCGGATGGAATCGCTTGTTGGATTCGGGTGAAACGCCTAGGACTTGGCCTTTGCCGTGCTATGGCAATCCATCACCATGTCCGCATTGATCATCAAACGTCTGAGCCGTCGTGTCGCCATCGTTCTTGCAAGCCTGGCGCTGGCTTTGTGCCTGATGCCCGATGCCTTGCAGGGGGATGAAACCGGATCGGCCGATGCCGGGGCCCCGGCCGAGGTGGCGGTGGTGCCGGTGCTTGAGGATGAGATCCCTGTGGCGGTTCCCGAGGATTTTTCGAATCCGGGTTTGTGGGCCAGGCTGAAGGCCGGTGAGGCTGATGGCATCGATGGGTTCATCCTGAGCTGCGGGCTCGGGCTCGTCGTTGCGCTGGTCTGGATCATCTGGTCTTACGTGCGCGGTCTGCGGGGAAGCCCGCGCGAGCTTTACCTGATGTTCTTCACCAAAGTGACCGAGTATTCCGCCTACGGTGCGGCGAACATGGCCTTTGTGCTGTATCTGCACAAGGACGTCGGGCTGAGTGACATCGAGGCGGGTTCCTTCATCGGCGCCTGGTCGATCAGCATGACCTTGATGACGGTGATGGTCGGGGCGGTGTGCGATGCGATCGGGGTGAAAAAGACCCTGCTGATCGGTTGCTATTTCCTGCTGGTGTCGCGTTTCTTCATGCCGCTGACCGACAGTCTGCTGTGGGCGACCCTGCTGGGTTTCATTCCGCTGGCCTTCGGCACAGCGATCACCGGGCCGGTGCTGTCGGTCGGGATCAAGCTCTACACCACCCGCGAGAACGCGGCGATGGGTTTCGCGATGTTCTACACGCTCATGAACGTCGGATGGGCGATCGGCGGGTGGATCTTCGATGCCGTGCGTGATGCCTTTGGTGACGGACAAGTGCATGCCTTGCCGTGGGTTGGCTGGGACATCTCGACGTATCAGATTATCGTTGCGGTCGGGTTTTTCCTCACGCTTCCCGATTTGCTGGCGATCAGTCTGATGCGCGATGGGGTGGAGATGACCGAAGACGGAATCCGTATTCCGGAAAAGGCCGGAGCCCGCAAGGAGCGCTTTTCGTTTGCCACGGTCCGCAAGGTGGTGGCGGCCGCGGGCATTGAGACCCTGCGCAAGATGTCGTCGGTGTTCCGTGAAAAGGCCTTCTGGATCTTCATCCTGCTGATCGGCATGCTGGTGTTTGTCCGGCTGACCTTTTATCATTTCCACTACACTTTCCCCACGTATGGCATTCGCGTATTTGGAGAGGGGGCGAAGGTCGGCAACATCTGGGGGGTTCTCAATCCAGTGCTGATTGTGTTTCTCGTGCCCTTGTTCGGGGTGTTGACCAAGCGGGTTCCTTCCTACTGGATGCTGCTGATCGGTTCGGCGGTTTCCGTAGGCTCGGTGTTCCTCGCGCTGCTGCCGGAGTCGGTGTTTCTGCCGCTGATGGATTCGGTGGTCGGCGAGCTGATTTTCGACCGTTGGCTGGGTGTGCCGCTTGCCGAGCGGATGCCGTTTTATCTGGCGCTGATCCTCTTCTTCGTGGTCTTCACGATTGGCGAGGCGATCTGGTCTCCGCGGCTGACCCAGTTCATGGCGGAGGTTGCGCCGCGGGGCAGGGAAGGGTCATACATCGCGCTGTCCTATCTCCCGTATTTCGGGGCCAAATTCATTGCCGGGCCGATGTCGGGCTGGCTGCTGGCGACCTATGTGCCGGAAGGGGCATCGGCTTACCCCACCCACCACATGGTTTGGGTCTGGATCGGCCTGATGGCCGCGCTGACCCCGGCGGGTCTGCTCCTCTGCCGACGTCTTTATCGGCAGGCTGAGGTGACTTCTCCGGAGTGAATTCCGTCTGGGTCCTGTGAAACGGATGAGCTGGATCCGAAATTTGTTCTTTTGAACAGTATTGGATTGACCTCACGGGGGCGGCTTGGGCATGGATGAGGAGTGTCCCGTCCTCTCACGTCATTGTTTCTCGATTGCGACTCGTTTTTCGCGTCGGTCGAGCAGCAGTTGAACCCGGCGCTGCGGGGGCGTCCCGTGGGTGTGGCGCCCGTGATGGCTGAGACTTCCTGCTGCATTGCGGCGTCGTATGAGGCCAAGCGCTACGGGGTGAAGACCGGCACGCGGATATCCGATGCGCGCCGGATGTGTCCGGGCATCGAGATCGTGCCCGCAAGGCCCTCGGAGTATTTGAAGGTGCACCACCGGGTGATTGAGGCGGTGGAGGACTGCATCCATGTCGAGGCGGTGCTGTCGATCGACGAGATGTGGGCCTGGCTGCCTTACAACTGGCGGGATCCGGATTTCGTGAGATCGCTGGGGATGAAGGTCAAGGCGAGCGTGGCGGAACGTGTGGGTGAGCAAGTGAAGGTTTCGGTCGGCGCGGCACCGAATCGTTATCTGGCCAAGCTGGCATCCAAGATGCGCAAGCCGGACGCTTTGTTCGTGATCGAGGGGCACGAACTCCCCGATGTGCTGCACGGGTTGGAGCTGCGGGATTTCACCGGCATTGCGCGCAGCATGGAGGCGCGGTTGCATGCTGCGGGGATTCATTCGTCGCGCGAGTTGTGCGCGGCTTCCAAAGAGCGCCTGCACGGGGTTTGGGGCGGGGTGATGGGTGACCGCTTGTGGCATTTGCTGCGCGGCGAGGAAATCCCGGAACTGGTTTCGGCGCGCAAGTCGCTGGGGCATTCGCATGTGCTGCCGCCCGAGAGCCGCACGCCGGAGCGTGCATGGGCGATCCTGTGCAAGCTGCTGCACAAGGCATGCGAGCGCATGCGCGCGCATGGCATGATGTGTGGGGCGCTGGTCGTGCAGCTTTCGTTCTTGCGCGCGGGCGCATGGCAGCCGGAACTGCGTTTTTCGGAAACCGATTCGACGCTTTTCCTGATGCGTGCGCTGCAGCGCCTGTGGCGCGACCGACCGGAGCCCCAGGCGCATCTCATCCAGGTCGGGGTGGTATTGAGTGCGCTGGTGGACGCCCGCAACCACACGCCGGATTTGTTCTCCAACGGGGTGGGGGAATCCGCTGCGGCCCATGTGGGCAAGCATCAGCGGCTGGATGCGACGATTGACAAGCTGCGAAGCCGTTACGGACGCCAGGTGGTGTATTTCGGCAGTGTCCAGGAATCGCGACAGGATGCGCCGATGCGGATCAGCTTTACCCACATTCCGGATCCCGCATTGGAGCAGGACTGAATGAAAGTGGATATATGGCATGCGGATGTCGGTTTTCCCGACTGCGTGATGGTTAAGGCAAGAGCTTGGAACGTTGGTGTCCGTCTGACACCGGGTGTCACCAGCGGAAGCCTGATCCGGGCGGCGTTCCATCCTTGGTTTTTTTGGTCCTCAAAAAAAACGCGCCCTGCCGGATGGGCGGGGCGCGTTGGGATCGGGTTGCGGGAGCAGTTGCGCTCAGAAGGACCAGTTGATGATCGGGAAGCCCATGGCGAGCTTTTCGGGGGCTTCGGTGAACCACGGGTTGCTTTCCACGATGTTGGCGAGGCCGATCTGGATGCCGTTGAGCTTCTTGGTGTAGTTGATCAGGCCGAGCTGCAGGCCGGTCATGTCGTCAGCGATGTTGACGAATCCGGATTGGAAGCCGGTCATGCTGCCTTGGTTGATGTTGATGAGGCCGGCCTGCCAGCCGACGACGTCGCCGGTGGTTTGGACGAAGAGGCCGCCCCAGAGGATGCCCTTGAAGTCGCCGGCAGTGGTGCCGAGCAGTGCCCAGCTGAAGCCGTAGCTGTCGCCGGAGAGCTGGTTGACCAGGCCGAGGTCGACGCCCTGGACCTCGTTGTCGCCCCAGACGTTGAGCGCGAGTCCTTCGACGGTTGCACCCTGATCGAGGATGGCAATGTCGGGGGTGAGGGAGAGTTGGATCGGACTGGCGGCTTGCGCGCTGTGCGCGAGGGCGGCGACGGAGAGAAGGCAGATGGATTTTTTCATGGGTGCTTTATGGGTTGTTTGGGTTTTGGAATGATCCCGAACTATCAGTGGTGAGGATTCGGGATTAAGCGCCATACGAAACCACAAATCGGTTGGGCATACAAAGCAAATCTATGGCGGGATATGCGGGGATCCGCTAGAGATGATTTCGTAAGTCTCTAATAACCAGATGGTAACGATTTCTTGTGAACACGATTAAGGGCGTGGCCTGCATGTTTCTTTGCGTCTGGCAGACGGAGATCCCATGCCGCAGGGGGAATGTTTAGGCTTTTTGAAAGTGCGGGAGAGAGCGCGCGGGAGTGACTTGAGTGTCGTTGTCCGCGTGCAGCCGGGGGATCGAATCCGCATTTTTACGAATGCGTCTAGGTCGGATAGGCTCCCCGTAAAACAAGACGCCGATTCGGGCAGCCTGCGGCTGCAGATCCACCGACGGTCATAGACCGCCGCTACATGGAGACAATGGCATGAGAACAGCAGCGTTTTCGCTGCATCCCCTAATCACGAATTTCCAATTTCCAATATCCAATGTCTGTTCCCTTTATGGCAGCTGGGTGACGCCCATGAGGAAGCGATCGCATTCACGGGCGGCGGCGCGGCCTTCGTTGATGGCCCAAACGACCAGCGATTGTCCACGGCGCATGTCGCCGGCGGCGAAGACGCCGGGGAGGTTGGTGGTGAACTTGCCGTAGTCGGCCTTGACGTTCGAACGGGGGTCGGTTTCGAGGGCGAATTGCTCGACGATCTTCGGTTCCGGCCCGAGGAAACCCATGGCCAGCAGCGCGAGTTGCGCGGGAATCGTGCGCTCGCTGCCGGGTTTTTCCACCGGCTGGAAGCGACCGCCTTCGTGGCGCCACTCGATGTCGCAGATCACGATGCCGGACAGGTTGCCTTGTTCGTCCTTGAGGAACTTTTTGCTCTGGATGAGGTATTGGCGCGGGTCCTGGCCTTGGACGGCAGCAGCTTCTTCCTGACCGTAGTCCATCTTGTAGACTTTGGGCCATTCGGGCCAAGGATTGTTCGCCGCGCGTTCGAGCGGCGGCTGCGGCATGATTTCGAGTTGGACGACGCTTTTGCAGCCGTGGCGGAGGCTGGTGCCGACGCAGTCGGTACCGGTGTCGCCACCGCCGATGACGACGACGTCCTTGCCCTTGGCGTTGAGGGCGGGGATGGTGCCATCAAAGTGGTGGTCGAGCTGATAGCGGGTGTTCTCGGTGAGGAATTCCATGGCGAGGTGCACGCCCTTGGCGTCGCG
>CBFGOB010000092.1:0-9056 GCA_965650215.1 uncultured bacterium
AGGAGGTCGAGGTCGATCACCCGCGGCGCGTTGCGCTCGGCCCCGCGCTCCCTGCCCATCGCTTGTTCGATCGCGCGGCAGGCATGGAGAAGCTCCATCGCCGATCCCCGGTAGCCGATTTCGACAACCGTGTTGAGGAAATCCGGCGAGCCGGGAGGGCAGAACTTCGGCTCGGTCTGATAGATCGGGGCCAACAGACGCGGAGCGTCGGGGTCGGCCAGGCCAGAGACAAGTCGCCAGGCTTCGCGCAGATGCGCCAGCCTGTCGCCGAGGTTCGAGCCCAATGCGATTCCCGCCCTCGGCATCATCAATCCTCCAGATTCGACATGCGCGAAATGCCGTAGTTGCGCGACACCCGCTGGTTCGCCTCCGCCACCATCGCGGACGGGATCACCACCGGACGGGTGGCCCCGAACAACTCGATCACATGGAACTCCGGCGGGGTTTCCGGATGCAGCAATTGATGCGCCTGCCGCAGGTCGGTGACCTCGACGCCGTTGATCTTGTGCACCGCGTAGCCCGCGAAATCGCCGAGCTGGCTGGTCACCGGGTCGCTTTCGACCCGCGACAATACGACCACGTCGCGATGTTTCTGGAACAGTCCTTTGGGCACATAGTCGGTGTAGAGCCTCCGCACGGTGGTGTCGTCGAATTTGGCCGCGGCAAACAGGTTGGTGTCCAGCGGCTGGAACACCAGCCCCGCAAACACCACGTAGCGCGGCTTTTTGTCATACTGGATCGCATACATCTGCGCCCAGGTCAGCGGCTTGAGGGTCACCTTCACCTCGAGCGGCTTGCCATCGCGCAGAAGGCCCACGGCCACCTGATCACCGACAAACTTGCGCTCGATGATCTCGTTCAAATCGACATTCCCGCCGTCGATGTTGACCATGCCCGCGCTGTCCACCGGGTGGCCGTCGAGGGAAAGAAGGATGTCTCCCGGCTGGATGATGCCGTCGCTGGAGCTGGTCGCCACCACGTCATCAACCAGCACCCCCTTGCCGTTGTTGGGCAGACCGAGGGCCTTGCGCATTGCCGGGTTGTGCAAGGGGAAATCGGAAATCCCGAGTTCGGCATAGGGATCGTATTTCCCGTCCTCGATGTCCTTGAGGAAACGCCGGATCACCGGCGTCGGGATGATGTAGCCGGTATTGTCCGCCTGCCTCAGGCCTTGGAAGGCGACACCGACGACCTTGTCGTCCTGCACCACCGGACCGCCGGAATTCCCCGGGTTGATCGCCGCATCGATCTGGACGACCAGGTGCGAATCGGCCCGCGAGTGCGAGTACGGTTGGAAGTCGATGCGCGACACCACCCCGCGGGTGACCGACAGGCGCTCGCCGCCGACGGGATATCCGATCACCCGCACCTGCGATTCCAGCGATGGCACGTCGCCGAAGGCGAAGGTCGGGAACGATTCGAAATCGGAAAAATCCTCCACCGAAAGCAAGGCAAGGTCGCAGTCGTGGGCGATGTAGTCGATCTTGGCCGGATACTTCGTCGGGCTGCCGTGGACGGTGATCAGCAAGCGCCGGCCGTTGGAGACCACGTGGGCATTCGTGAGGATCCGGTTCTTGCCGATCAGGAAACCGGTGCCGATCCCCCCGCTGAACTGGCCGGAATTCCACGGGGTCTGGTAGTCCGGATTCTGGGTCGCCACTTCGATCCGCAGCACCGAGCGGTAAACGTCGGAGACATCCGCATGGGCTGCAAGCGCAAGGGAGGCGGAGAAAACAAGGGCACGAAGTGTGGCATGCATGACAACTGCGAGCCACTGTAGGGAGCGGACCCGGCTCAGCAAATGAATTCTGGCGGAGCCCCGCGACGGAATCCGGGCTTGCACCGCCCCCTGCCCTCCCTTACGCCATCCGCCATGGAACACCACGTCTATTTCTGGCTCAATGACTCGCAGCAAAACCCGGCCGACCGCGCCGCCTTCGAACAAGGACTCGCCGGCTTGTTTGAGATCGGCCTCGTCAAGGGTGGACGCTGGGCGGTTCCGGCAAAAGTGATGGAACGTCCGGTGGTCGACCAATCCTGGGACTACGCGCTGAGCATGCAGTTCGACTCGATCGAGGATCAGGACGCCTATCAGGTCCACCCGGACCACGAACGCTTCATCCTCGCCCACAAGCACCGCTGGACGAAGGTGCTGGTGATGGATCTGGCTTGAGCATTCACCGCTGCCCAAGCAGCGCGAATTCCTTGTGATGCACCGCCAGCTGCTGCAGCCGCACCTGCGCAAAGCCCATCCGCCGCAGCTCGCCGAGCCAGCGTTCCTTGTCCGCGACCTCCATCAGGTCGGTCAACTTGAGGGTGATGAGCACCCCGCGGATCGAAGGCGCCATCTTCACAAAGCGCCCGCACTCGCGCAGCACGACCTCCGGCGACTGGTTCATGTCCGACATGAACCAGGTCACGCCTTGGCCGAGATCGCGCTTGCCCACCAGGGCGGCAGGCTTGCGGCAATGGAACAGCCAGGGCCGGTCCCGCGGTGCCGAGCGGCGGTCCGCCACCGCATGACGCATCACGACCTCCGCCATCTTCGCTGGATCCACCCCGATCACCGGGACACCCCGTTGCAACAAGGCATGCACCACGCCTCCGGGCGCGCAGCCCAACTCGACAACCAGGTCGTCGCGTGAAAGTTCCAAGCCGAAAAACCGCTGCGCCTCTTCCAGCTTCAGCCAAGCCCTCGACGGCGAGTCCGCCGGCATCTCCAAGCCCGCATCGCCACCCGGCCAGGGACTCAGCAGCGGCGCGTGGCGGTGAATGCCCGCCCAGCATTCTTGCTCACCAAACTCGACGACTGTGCCGATGGCCTCGCCGGCCACGACGGGCCGCTGCGCCTCCAGTGCCTGCGGACGGAGGCGGTGATCCTCATGCTTCAGCCGTTGGATCTGCGAGACTTCCTGTTCCCGCAGGCACGCCTCGGCCTCCTACCGCGTCGGGAATTTCCCCAGCGAGACCGCAAGTCGCCGGGCACAGGCGATGTTGAGCGCGAGATCCTCCCATGCGAACACGGAAGCGAGCTTGAAGGTCACGAAACCGCTCCGCTGGTAACTCGGGCGCCAATCCAGGCCGGCCGCCTGGACTTCCGCCTTCAAGGCACGTTCCGCCCCGGGATTGCACAGTGCGAAAAGATACTCGGGACGAATGGACTTCATGGATGCGAATGCGGGGTTCAATGCACACGGCAGCATTCAAAGCAGCTGCAGATCGCGCCATTGCTGGTGGAGGAACTTGAGCAGCCAGATGGTCAATTCGATACAGCCCCAGGTCAGAACCAACACCGCGACCGAAATCCCGACTTTCACCGCAGGCTTCATCGCCGGATGCCACCACACCATCGGCAGCGCCAGCGGACCGACACTGAGCAGGGCAATCACAATGACGGAATTGCGAAAATACCAGGGCGGCTCGGGCTGGACCACGACAGGCACCGGCGGCGGCAACACCGGCAGGAGAAACTCACGGCAGTGCTTGCACTTGATCGCCTCGTCCTCGATCCACTCGGCACAATAAGGGCATTTCTTCATGGCACCTTGGCATCGAACCACTCCGCCACCACGGCGGCAATCCGCTCATGCGCGCCACGCGCTCCCAGCTTGGAAGTGACGGCAGCCAATTTCTCCCGGAAGGCCTCCCGCGCCTCCGGCGACTCCAAAAACCCGCGCAAGGGAACGACGACCTTGTCCGGATCCGCGGCCGACTGGATGAATTCGCGCACCACTTCCTCGCCCGCGAGGATGTTGACGATGCCGATGAACCTGATCTTCACCAGCAGCTTCGCCAACAGGTAGGTCAGCGGCGCAACCCGATAGACCAGGCAATACGGCAGGCCGTAAAACGCCGCCTCAAGCGTGGCGGTGCCGCTGGCGATCACCCCGCAGCATGCCCGCTGCATCAGCGACTGGCTGCTGCCCGTGTCCACCCGGATCCAATCCCCGGCACCCGCTGCCATCAGGATCACGCGGATCTGCAGGGCTAGCGCCTCGGAAGCCGCAGGAATCTCGAAACGCAGGTCTCCCCGCCACTCGCGGAGACGCTTGGCCGTCCCGATCATCATCGGCAACAGGCTCGCCACCTCGCGCTCGCGGCTGCCGGGGAACAAGCCCACCAAGAGGTCATCCCGGACCACCCCCGGCAGGCGCTTTTCTTCAAGCTCATCGACCAGCGGGTGGCCCGCAAACACGCTCTTGAGTCCCGCATCGGTGAAAATCGGCACCTCGAAGGGAAACAGACAGATCATCTGGTCGAGCAATCGCACCATCTTGGGAATCCGCCGCTTGTTCCACGCCCATACCTGCGGGCTGACGTAATAAACGATTTTCGTCTGTGGCGACTCGCGCCGGACCGCCTCGGCAAAGCGCAGGTTGAAGCCGGGATAATCGATCAACAGGAGCACATCCGGCCGATACACCTTCAGCTCCGCAAGCATCTCGCCAAAGCGTTGTTTGAACCATCCATAGCGTTTGAGAACTTCCCAGACCCCCATCACCGCCGCATCCTCGACCCAGTCGCAGACCCCCTTGCCGCCTGCCGCCGCCATCTCAGGACCACCCACGCCAAGGATTTCCAAATCGTCCACCATCGGCTTGAGCGCCTTGAGCAGGCCCGCGCCATGCGCGTCACCGCTCAATTCGCCCGCCACCACATAGAGACGCTTTGCCATGGAGACTGCTTTAAATTCCCCGGCCGCCAATGGCCACCAAATTGAGGCAGGATGACGAGATTGATGAAAATCGCCCGTATCGAGGACTTCCGGATTGATTTCATCCCAATCGACGCTTTGATCAAGCGCCTCAGCTTTACCCCAGATCATGTCCTCCGAATCGCCCGACACCAGCAGCCCACTCGCTGAAATCGCCCAAGGCCCAAGCGCCCTGGATGCCTTCCTTGACCGCAACCAGAAAAACCTTCTGGTGCTCGCGGTCCTGATCGCCTTGGGCACGGTCGCACTGGTTGTTTACCAAGGGATTGAGAAAAGCCGCCAGGACACCGCCGCCGCGCTGCTCAGCAAGGCCGAGGACATCCCGGCCTTGCAAGCGGTCGTGACCGGAAATGCCAACACCCACGCGGCCCAAAGCGCCATGATCCTGCTGGCCAACCTCCAATGGTCGGAAGGCAAAAAAGACGAAGCCGTCGACACCCTCCAATCCTTCATCGCCAACCACCCGGAACACCCTGCTGCCGCCAGCGCCAAGGCCAGCTTGGCCTCGAAATGGATGACCGAGGGCAAATCCGCCGAAGCGGTTGCCCTGTTCCAGGAACTGGTCGACGATGCGCAAGCCCGCCACCTCGCCCCCTACGCCCTGATTTGCATCGGCGACATCGCCAATGGCGCAGGCGACAAGACCAAGGCCGAAGAAGCCTACCAGCGGGTCAGCTCCGATTTCTCCGACAGCAACTTCGCCAGCACGGCCAAAATGCGTCTGGAGATCCTCCACGCCAAGGCACCCGCCGTCATCACCCCCGCAGCCCCGCCTGCCGATGCCCCCACGGCTCCTGAAACCCCGGCCGCTCCGGCGCCCGGAACTTCAGGTTCCTGAAGCGCCATCCCTTCGACACCCTACTCAACTCCAACCATTCCAAACTCGTGAATTTCAGAAAAGTAATTGGCCAAGACCAAAGTGAAACCATCGGCCACACGCCTGCGGCCCCGGAAACCCGCCACGCCGAAGCTGCCCTTGAATCAAGCTACGCCACCCCCGCCGCCCCGCGCAGCGGCTCGATGACCCGCAACGTCCTGTCTTCCGATGTCGAAATCAAGGGCTCGGTGAAATTCAGCGACGATCTCGTGATCGACGGCAAAATCGAGGGCGACATCAGCTCGAACGGCAACCTCACCATCGGCGAAAACGCCCGCATCAAGGCCGAGGTCAAAACCGGCACGATCATCGTCTACGGCAAAGTCCACGGCAACCTGACCGCCACCGACCGCGTCGAACTCAAGGCCAGCGCGGAAGTCGTCGGCGACATCAAGGCCAAGACCCTGGCCATCGAGGCCGGAGCGATTTTTGTCGGCAAATCGACGGTTGGCACTCCTGTGCAAGCCACCACCCCAGCCCCCGCTCCCGCCGCCGCTCCCAAGCCGAGCGCTCCGGCTGCCGAAGATCCGAAACAAGGCACTCTCGCCGGCACCGACCCAAAGCATTGAGTCGCCAGTTCCCGAAATCCCCCACTCCTCACCATGGCCGATGAGCCCCAGCGCCATCGCATCGAGGTGGTCTGCCCCGATTGCGGGCATCGTCAAAAGGAACCACTGATCGTGGTTTCCAGCCGCTGCCGTGCCTGCCAGACCCACTTTCAGGTGATTGACGGCAAGGCCGTCGCACGCGATGCCGTCGTCAAGCCCTTCAGCCGGGTGCGTTCCAGCACCGACGAAAGCCCGAGCGATGAGCCTGCCGCCGCTGGTTTCGGCCCGCCATTGAAACGGCGGCCTGCCGACATGCCCAAGCGCTCGCTGCTTGAGCGCCTCTTCGACCCGGTGAAACCCCCGCGCGATGTCACCTGCTTCGAATGCGACCATCCGTTCCAGGCGAACGGCGGAGCCCAATCGAGCCAATGCCCGAAATGCGGCAATTACATCAGCCTGATCAATTACGAGATCGACGAGCCATGGAACCGCAACATCCAGACCCGCGGTGACGTGGTCATCCTGAAATCCGGCAGCATCTCCGGTGCCACGGTCCGCTGCCACCAACTCACCGTCCTCGGCGGGCTCGCCGGGTCGGTCGAATGCTCGGGAGACCTCATCATCCGCAGCCACGGCAAAATCATCGGGACAGTGAAATGCCGCCACTTGAGGGTCGAAAAAGGTGCCCGCGTCGAATTTCTCAATCCCGTGCACGCCCAAACCGCCAGCATCGACGGACAGGTCAAGGGCCAGATCTCCTGCGGCGGTTCGGTCACCCTCGAAAAGCGCGCCCAACTCCATGGACTGGTCCGCACCTCGTCGCTCGTGGTCAAACCCGGAGCGAAGCACAGCGGCATGATCGAAATGGTCACCGCCACCGAATCCTGAAATTCCGTCCATCCGCCATGCCTGCCACATCGCTCGACCTCAAGGAGGAGATTCTCGCACTCAAGAAGGAACGCAACGCGGTCATCCTCGCGCACAACTATCAGACCGGCGACATCCAGGAAATCGCCGACTACGTGGGCGACTCGCTCGGCCTCGCCTATCAGGCGAAAGCCACCGAGGCCGACGTCATCGTCTTCTGCGGCGTCCACTTCATGGCGGAGACCGCCAAGATCGTGAATCCGGGGAAAATCGTCGTGCTCCCCGACAAGGACGCCGGCTGCTCGCTGGAACAATCGTGCCCTGCGGAACAGCTCGAAGCGTTTCTCGAAGCGCACCGGGAAAAGAACTACTACGTCATCGCCTACATCAACTGCTCCGGCGGTGTGAAGGCGCTCTGCGACGTCATCTGCACCTCTGGCAACGCGGTCAGGATTGTCAACCAAGCCCCTGCCGACCGGCCGATCCTGTTCGTGCCTGACGAGAACCTCGGGGTCTGGGTCATGGAACAGACCGGCCGCAAGATGAACCTTTGGAAAGGCAACTGCTACGTCCACGTGGAATTCACCCGCGATTCGATCCGCAGGATCAAGGACGAATACCCCGACGCCTTGGTCGTCGCCCACCCGGAATGCACCCAGGCCGTGCGCCTGCTGGCCGACGAGGTCTGCTCGACCGAGAAAATGGTCAGCTACTGCAAAAACGCGCCGGTAAAGAACATCATCGTCGTCACCGAGAGCGGCATGCTCCACCGCCTGCGCCGCGAGTGCCCGGACAAGAACCTGATCGCCGGCCCCACCGACCGCTGTGCCTGCGCGGATTGCCGCTACATGAAGATGAACACGCTCGAAAAGCTGCGCGACTGCCTCGCCACCCTGCAGCCCCGCGTCGAGATGGATGAGTCGCTGCGCCAACGCGCGGAAGCCCCCTTGCTGCGCATGCTCGAGCAGTCGAAGTGAACGCAGCACCGCATTCGCCGCTTTTCATCGGCCATCCCACGTCCTAACTTCCGCGCATGGCCGGAGGAAGTTTGCTCATGCTGTTGGACGACATCGCGTCGATCCTCGACGACGTGTCGGTCATGACCAAGACCGCGGCCTCCAAAACCGCGGGCGTGTTGGGAGACGACCTTGCGCTCAACGCCCAGCAGGTGAGCGGGGTCGTCGCACAGCGCGAACTTCCGGTCGTGTGGGCGGTGGCCAAAGGCTCGTTTCTCAACAAGCTCATCCTGGTGCCTTCGGCCCTGGCACTCAACGCATTCACCCCCTGGGCGGTGGTGCCGCTGCTGATGCTCGGCGGTGCCTACCTCTGCTTCGAGGGTGTCGAGAAGCTGGCCCACGGCATCCGGAAACCCAAAACGGAAACCGACGCCATGCGCGAGCTCGAGCAACTCAAGGCAGGCGGATGCGACGAGCACGCGAAAATCAAGGGGGCCATCCGCACCGACTTCGTGCTCTCGGCTGAAATCATCGTGATCACACTCGGCGTGGTGGCATCCAAGCCGTTTCCGACCCAAGCCCTGACGCTGGCTGCGATCGCCATCCTGATGACCATCGGGGTCTATGGCCTGGTGGCCTGCATCGTGAAACTCGACGACCTCGGCCTGCACCTCAGCCAGCGCAACGGCGCCTCACGCACGATCGGTGTGGGCATTCTCCGCGCCGCTCCCCGGCTGATGAAGACGCTTTCCGTGCTGGGCACGGCCGCGATGTTTCTGGTCGGCGGAGGCATTCTCGTCCATGGCATCCCGCCGCTCCACCACGGGGCCGAGCAGTGGTTCGGACCATGGGGAGTTTGGGGGGTCCTGGCCACCGCCGGCCTCAACGGCATCTTCGGCATCGCTGCCGGCGCGCTAACCCTGCTGGCGCTCAAACCCCTGCTCAAGCGACTCAACGGATGAGCCTGGCGCAATGTTCACTTATGAAACCAGCGACACCCCTTGATGGTTGGTTTTTTGCTTCATTCGCGATGGATCAAGCAGCCGCCCCGCTCATGGGATCTCCCATTTGTAGGGCGCACGGGAGATCAACTC
>CBFGOB010000093.1:0-8891 GCA_965650215.1 uncultured bacterium
TGACCGTCGCACTTTGCAAGAGAATCAGCGACGGTCATAGACCGCCGCTACACACCCTGACTTCTCACTTGCTGAGCAACTCGACCATCAGTTTGCCCATTCCTTCGCCGACGTTCATGTAGGTCTCGGCATCGCCACCGTAGTGACCGCCGCTGGACCCCTTGGCGACAGGTTTCGAATAGAACACCGCCGCCTGATCCTTGAACTCCGGGCGACCCGCGAAATCGAACATCTTCTGGGAAAGGAGTGCTTCCTTGTCGTGTTCACCCAGGGTGGCGCAGACAAACTTGGCGTTCGGCGCATTGAAGTCTTTTCTCAGGTCGTTGAACAGGAAGGCCAGGTTCTTGTCATAAGTATCGACATTCCCTTTGCCTTTCTCGGCATTTCCCTGCCACCAGAAGAATCCCGCCACTTCGTATTTCGTGGCACCAGGATAATAGGTGGCCAATTCCCTCAGGGCATTTTGGGCGGCACCGACGTCTTGGTCGTACTGGAGCCCCGCATACCAGCCGGCGTTGCCTTCTTTGACCTTGCGATTCGAGCTCTCGGAGTCGCCTTGGTATGATTTTCCGCCGACACCGGTACCTACCGCACTGGGTGGCAGCAAATCCCAACCCAAGGCACGGTTGCCCACACAGGATTTCAAGATCATCACCGGCGCATCAAGTGCGTAACCCAGATAATTCCCGATGCCGATTTCGGGGCCGAATTTTCCGCTGCCGTTGCCATTTTCACCTGTTAGCCAATCATTGTATTTCAACTCTGCCATGCAGAAAAACACGTTGCGAACATCCTTACGCACATTCCAGTTCCCTGCATCATCGACAATGTATGGATATTTTTCCGCAGCAACCCCCTTCAGTTGGCCTGCGTTCCCGAAGCCCAGCATGTTGGACTGACCCATCATGATGAACACCTGCACCGGCTTGGACATGTCAGCCTCCTTGCCGTCCGGATCGGGAAGGGTTTCGGGCAGCGCCTTGCCGCGCAAGGCCGAGGATGGTGTGGCGGCCGGAGCTGCCGGCTTCAACTTCACCCCTTCGGTCTTGAGATACTCGATGTCGGCCGCCGAGAGCAGGTCCTGCTTGAAGGTCATCTCCCGGCCGCCGCGATTGACCGTGACCTTGCCCGATGCCGCGTCGTAAGCGATCAACTCGCCCTCGAAGCTGTTCGAGCCGTTGGCGCTCGTCCAGGTGCGGGCCTGGCCCTGGACCAAGGCAAAGGTCGAAACGATCAGACAAAGGCCAGCGGTGTGAAGAAATGACTTCGGTTTCATGGGGGGGGACGGTTTCGGTGAGGCGTATCGGTTCGGATACGCGCCGGATCCTGCAACATTTCCACCACATGATCCAGCTTCAATCGGATCGCGCCGGGCTCCAGCCAGGGGATCACTCGCCCCGTAGCCGCTTCGCCTCCTCAAAGCCGATCATCGCCGCAGCCGCTTGCTTCGAGCTCTGGATCTGCTGCACCAGAAGGTCCCAGGCGCGCTTGTTTTTGCCACCGGAAAACGCCTTGAGCCGCTCGGGATCGGCCTGGATCTCCTCAACCACCGGTTTGGCATTCGCCCCATAGGCGCTGAGCACACCCATCATCGCACGCTGCTCGAAGCTTCCCTTGCCATCGGGTGCACGGATGCCCTCGACCGCCCATTCCAATCCCTCGCGGATCCCCAAGGCCGCCAGCAATCGCGCACCCTCGAGCACCGAAGCCTGGGGGTTGTGATAGGAATGATAGGAAGGGTCGCGATTCAGCACCACCTGCTTGATCTTGTCGCCGACCTTGTGGAAATCCGCGAGCGGCATCGACTGCAGGAGAACCATCGCCACCCCGCGGGTATTCTGACGCGGATTGTCGGCCAGTTTGAGGGCGGCGTGGTAGAGCAAGTCCCTGTCCTTGACGACTCCTGCCCGGATCGGATCCGGACACAAGGTCTTGAGACTGTTGCCGATGTCGGCGTCGAAAATGCCGAATTCGGCATCCGGCTTATCCTCGAGGAGGAACTTCAACATGTCCTCGTAGTGGACCTGCGCCTGCTCCCCAATTACGGCCAGCGAGGCCGCGGCTTTGACGCGCACTTCAAGGTTCTCCTTTGGATCCAGCATCAGGGCCGCCAGCAGCGGCTTCTGGGGCAGCGCCCATTCGGCCGGGCACTCGTAACCGAAAAATTCAAGGGCGCTGATCCTTTGGGCCGTGTTCCCGCTGCGGAGCATGGTGACCAGCGTGGGAATGAAGTCCCCCTTGCGCGTGCGCAATTCCCAGACCGCCCGCCGCTTCACCTGCGGCGCCGGATGGTCGAACAAGGCGATGAGTTCCTGCTCGCCCAGCCTTGCATAATCGATCCGGCTTTGCCCGACGACCTCGCGCGCCGCCTCACCACTCACCCGATACGAGGGGTCCGCCTGCTTGCCGGTGATGAACAGCTTTTGGCGCGGAAGGCAGTAGGCCAGCAGCAGAATGCCCGAGGGATCAGCGGCCTTGAAGCCATCGCCATCCAGGGTAAAGCGATCATCCCAGGACCGGTAGGAGGTATAGAGCCAGCGGGATTCGTCGAAAAATCCCTGGGTCACCTCGGGGCCGCAGAGCGCGGTGCCCAGCGGGGTCCACAACACGTTGAAGATGTGCGTCGCATGGCCGGTTTCGAGCCGGTCGTGCGATGCCGCCGCCTGGCGTGAGAAAAACTCCGCCCCTACCCGGTCCTTCTGCAAGGACATCGCGATCGCCGCCATCGCCGACATGCCGTTGTTGTTGAACTCACCGGTCTTCGGCTCATGCACCCCATAGGGAATCGTGCCTTTGCCGGTGAAGGTGCTGAAAAAGCGGTGGCACTTCCCGACCGCGGTCGCGACCACCGGGTCGTCGACCCCGCAGCGCTGGGCCAGGAGCAAGCCGATGAAACAGGCGAGGCTCGGCTGGTTGATGTGGGAATAGCCGGGCAGGCGCCCGCCCAACCCACGCGTCGCCATCCGGTGCCCCCAGGTCCCCGCCACATCCTGGCCCATCGACAGCGCCAACGCATACGATTCAATCCCGGGCAGGACCGACGCATCGCCGGTCAGGAGGTGATACTCGCAGAGCGCCAGCAGCTGATAGCCCCAATACCAACCCACATAGCCCATATCGAGCTCGCTGCGCAACAAGGCCATCATCTTCTCACGATCGGGACGGACCCATTCCTGCTTTGGCAATTCGCGTTTCACGAGTTCGAGGTGCTTTTCCTCACCGGTCGCCATCAGCCCCAACCACCCGAATGCAAGGCGGTCGGCTTTGGCCAATGAGCCCGATGCCACCAGGCGATCCGCCACCGCCGTCACCAACGCCTCGGTCTTCGGGCAATCATAGGGGGCAGTCGCGCTGTAGCTTCCGTAAACCTTGAGCGGCAGATCAACCGTGCGGCCGTCCTTGAGCTGCAGGGCAAGCTTGCCCCCGGCCTCCTTGCCCTCGGCCGCGTCAATCGCCGCAGCGAGTTCCTTGCGGACATCACCGGCAAAAGCCTTGCCCCCCGCCCCGAGGATCACCTCCCCAACCTGGATCCTGCCATCGGCCGGCGAGCCCTTGGCGACCGCAGTGACCTTGATCTGATCGCGACCGCAAAGCCCCATCATCCCCGTGGGCCCCAACAGGTGGGGATCCGACGGCTTGGCCGCAAGCAGACCGCAGACGGAAACCAGGCCGGACAGGATCAGGCACGCAGTGCGGCTGGCGGCGGGACGGAAGCGTCGATGACTCATGGCACACAGCCAATCAGAGCCTCGCAGGCAGCGCAAGACCTGCCGCGGGAGCAAACGCCACAAGACGACGGTCCCCGGGCCAACTCCGGCAGGGCGGTGTTTTTGAGCTTTTCTCCCGGAGACTCCCACCCAGAATCAACACTCGACATGACTTTGAAATCCCTCCCGCCCTTGGTGGCCTTGATGCTCACGTGCTCGGCCATGGCGACGGAACCCCGCACCTGGACCAGCATCGACGGCAAGAAGATCGAGGCCTCGATCGTCAGCGCCACCGAAAACGAGGTCGTGGTGAAAATGAGTACGGACGGAAAGGAATACACGCTCCCGATCAAACGGCTCTCGGTCGTCGACGGCAGCTACATCACCCGCTGGCTGGAAGAGCAGGCGGAAAAGGGCAGCGGCGCAAGCGAGCCGGGCGTCACCGAGAACTGGGACGCGCCGTGGCCGGCACTCATTTCCGGCAACGTCAGCCCGGAGATCGAAACCGTGGAGGAAAACGAGGAGAAGCGACAGTTCGTCTACCGCAGCCCGCACTACGAATACATCTGCGACGTGAAGCTGTCGCAGAACGTCGTCCGCCGCTTTGCCATCCTGTTCGAGGCGACCAACGACTTCATGCGCGCCCTGCCCTTGTCGATGGAAAAGGCCCACCGCAAGAAACGCCACCTCATCTACCTCTTCGAAACCGCAGAAAGCTACGCGAGAAACGGCGGCCCGCCCGGGTCCGCCGGCGTCTACATCAGCGGCAAGGACATCATCATGGTCCCTCTCACCAGTCTCGGCGTGATCAAGGGTGCCGGCGGATACCGCGTCGACTACGACAAGACCAACAAGACACTGCCCCACGAAATCGCTCACCAACTCACCGATCCCCCCTACTTTGAAACCGGTGCCCGCGGGTGGTTCACCGAAGGCCTCGCCGAATACGTCGCCGTCACCCCCTACCGCTCCGGCAAATTCGCGCTGCGCGGCAGCCAGAACGACATCAAGTTCTACGTCACCGGATACGGCAGGGACAAAACCGGCGGCCGGGCACTCGGCGAAACGATCAAGGTGCCGGACCTCAAATCCTTCTTCCTCCAGAGCTACGAGTCCTTCCTCGCCAACGGCAATGCGAACTACGGCATCGGCCTGCTGATCACCTACTACTTCTTCCATTGGGACGGCAACGAGGATGCCGCCAACATCAAGGCCTTTCTCAAGGCGCTCAAGGCCGGCAAGACCGGCGAAGACGCCCTCGCCGTCCTGCTCGCCGGACGCAGTTACGACGAGATGGAAAAAGACATTGCCAAGGCATGGGGTGCCCGCGGCATCAAGCTGGAGTTCCAGTAAGCCATTCAGCCCGGATCTTTCCACCCCAGCACGCCCGCGGGCGGCAAGGCGCGCTCGCCGGGCAGCAGCTTCTCATCCTGAGGCAACACCTCGGGGTGTTGCGTCACCAGCCATGCGGGGACGCACGGCGAGGGCTTACACATTACCACCTGCATCCCGTTCTTGTCCGCCAGATCCACCCCACGGTCGAGCCATCCAAAGTCGAATCGCCCGTCTTCAGGCTCGAGCCTCGCCACATCGGCGCGGGCAAAGCCGGATGCGATCAGGAGGACGGTCAAACGCAGGAGGAACCCGCGGGATTTCATCATCGGACGGCTCGGACACCCGCTTGTCATGCGTCGCCACGGCGACGCGTCATGCCGGAAAGCAGTCTTTTTCACCGCAAAGCGGCCGGAACAGGATGAGCCGCAGGCGGGCCTAGGGATTGGCCGTCGCGCCCTTCACCCAAGCCGCAAATTTTTCCGGATTGATGCCGCTCTGATAACCTCCGGACGCAAGCTTCTTGCCGCTCGCATCGACAAGGAAATAGGTCGGAAATCCGGAAACCGAGAATTGCTTCGCCAGTTCGCCATCCTTGCGGTTCTTCGGGCTGCCGCCGGGGCCGAAATCGAGAATCAGCAAGACCAGATTCTGATCCGCAAAGGCCTTGAATTCCTTTTCCGCAAACACTTCCTTTTCAAGCTTCACGCAATACGGACACCACGTCGTGCCGGTGAAAAGCATGAGGATCGGCAAGCCGGTCTCCGCCGCCTCCTCTTGAGCCCGATCCATCTTGGTCAACCACTTCGCCTTGCGCTTGGCATCGATCTTTGGCGCGGCGGAAGAAACCTCAGCAGGCGGGGTCGGGACCGACTTGATGAATTCACGGTCCCCCTCCGAAAGTTTCGATTGCGGAAATGTCGTCACCTTGCCGTTGCGCAAGCGCAAGGTCACCTGGTCGCCCTCGGCCTTCACCAGTTGCGCGTCGATCTTCACCCCTTCGGTGTTCGTCCAGGAGCGGTACTCGGCCCGCAGGGGCAGTGACAGCAGCAACACACCCAACCCGAGCCAAACTGAAGTTCTCATGACCGCATTCCGTCGTCGATTACCTGCCCTGAATCAAGCGGATTCACCCCAAGACAGGAAGCATTCCGAACGGGCCACCTGCCCTCACCTCCTCTCAACACCCTTCCGCCAGGCGTTCTGCGGATTCGTCGGGCAGGCCGGTCGCGCGGATCGCTTCCATCGTCTCATGGATCGGATACACCGTCCGCTTGAACTCGATCGTCCGCTCCTCCGGCCGCCACAGCGTCCATGCCGCGCGCGGATCGCCGGTGCGCGGCTGCCCGACCGAACCGACGACCACCGCCGCTGGCTGCTGCACGGGCAACACGGAACTCGGCTTGCCATTGCGCTTGAGGGTCCCCTTGCGAGTCGTGGTAAACCAATGCTGGTCGTGACTGTGCCCGAAGAAGCCCAGCGAAACCTCCTTGGCCTCCATCACTTCAAGCGTCGCGCGAACATCCTCATCCTCGATCAGATAGGGCCAATTCGAGATGTCGTGCATCGCCGCATGCCCGATGACCACCCCCGGCCGCCGCAGGAAGGTCGGCAATTCCATCAGCCACTCGAAATCCTCATCACTCAGCTGCTCGACCGCATGAAGGATCCCGGCCCACACCATGTTGGCGCGCAATTCCTCCTCGAACTCCATCGCCGCCGGGTTGCGCTTGAGTTGGATCGTGTAGAGATCGTGATTCCCAAGCACCGTCGGAATCCGGCGGCGGCGCAGCAAATCGACACACTCCCGCGGATGCGGCCCGTAGCCGACAACATCGCCGCAACAGAGGATTTTCGTCACTCCCAGCCCGTCGATTTCCCTCAACACGGCCTCCAATGCCGGATGGTTCGCATGGATGTCGGAGATAATCGCAACCGCTTGCATGTCGGGCCAGTATGGATCGTCTGTCAAGCCCGGCTCCAATCCGCATACCAACGCCCCAAAACCGACATCGAAGCATCCTGGTGAACACCAGGGTTAGGGATCGCATCCTGGGAAATCATCCTCATTACGGATAGCTTGTTACCCACGTTTCAACGATCCGGAGTTTCCCGCCTGCATGAACCCGGAAACATCAGGCAGATGCAATCACGGCAGTGGAATAAACACCAGCAGCCCCGCCTTCGAATCCGGAACGATCAACTGGCGGTTCTTCTGGTCAAGGATCAGATCGGCGGCCGACTGGAGCGTGGCGAGCAGCTTCCTTTCGCCGGTAGCCGAGTCGATGTGCCAGACACGTCCGGAGCGGACTTCCGTCAGGTAGAGATTGCCCTTGCCGTCATTGACAATTCCGTCGCCGCTTCGGTGATCGCCGCTGATCTGCCGCCACTTGCCGGATTGCCACTCGAGCAGCGTGCCGCGGAAAAACTCCGCGATCAGGATCCTGCCGTCGGCAAGGACATCCACGCCGTTGGGATTCGGAAATTCCGGTGCATGATCGATCACGACAGAAACCTTGCCGTCGAGGGTGATCCGGTAAAGCCGGCCCAGCGGCGGCAGGGCCCTTGCCTCGGTGCTGTCGAGCGGCCAGAACGATCCCCCGGGCGCGAACATCGCCTTGAGGTCACCCATCTCCGTCACGAGGACGGATTTGCCGCCGGGCTCGACCGCCACATCGTTGAGGAAAAGCGGTGCTTTCGGAAACGCGTCCGGCGCGGCGAGGGCCGACTTCTTTCCATCCCGGTCGACCACCCATACCGTGTCAAAATCGGTGGTGATAAGTTTTCCGCCGGCAAAGACGATGCCCTTCGGATCATCAAGACCTTGGACAAAAGGCGTCACCGTGTCGCCGTCAATCCGGACAATCCCGCCATCGCCGTCGCCTTTCTCGCGCTTCGTGCCCATGAGGGTCACGTAAAGCTTGCCGTCAAACCCCTCGATCACACTCTCCGGTGTCGCGCCGACGGCGAGCGTGCGGAAGGATGGCTCTGCAAACTCCGCCGGAATGGCGGTGATCGGAGTGTACTCGATGTCCCGGTAGAAAATTTCCGCGCCCTCCTACTGCAGGATGATCGGACCCGACGTGACGGGAACCGGATTCGGTCCATCAATCCGGCGTGGTGCGCGCAGCCGCATCACGACCCTGCCGTTGACGATATGGAGACATTCCTCGCCATAACAGACCAGTTCCACCGTATTCCATTCGCCACCCGCTTTCTCATTGTCGGGCTGCTTGACGCAGCGCCCATCCTTGCCCGGAACCTGCGAGAAGACCCGGTACTCGCCAGCCGGATCATAATCAAACACCACCTGGTCACCGATTTGGCGCGGCGACGAGCGGACGGAAATCTCGGATCCAACCGCATAAAGGTCCCCGACATCGCGCTCCTGAATCTGCAATTCGATCGAGCGCGACCAGGCGCGGCCCTCGGCACCCGATGCCGAGTGCACATGATAAAGCAGGCCGCTGTCGCGCGGGGTCTCCGGCTTGTCCCGGGGCTTCCATTTCGCCTTTCCCCATTTGAACTGCAGGCGCAGACGGTAATTCTCCAGCGACTGGCTTGTGCGGAGCTCACCGAACACCTGGCCGGAAATCCGGATCGCCGGGCGGCCATCCTCCTCGACCACGCTGAAGACCTGAAGCGGGTCGCGATCGACGCCGATTGCCTCTGCATACTTCCCGTCAGCTCCACGCCTCAGGCCCGGCACCTCGCAGCTGGGGTGGGGTTTGTTCAGCCAGGTCGTCCAACCGCCCAGATCCCGTCCATTCCAAAGCGGCCGCCACTGGCTTTCGGCCTGCGATGTCGTGTAAAGGGTCAAAGCCAGTAGAAAAGATGGAATGGATGGATGCA